>JAMNYN010000504.1 GCA_023622805.1 Pseudomonadota bacterium
GACAGGGCTGCCCAGGCCATCAAGATCACTTCCAAGGAGGAATCGTTGCCAAAAAGGCAACGATCCGTCGATTTGCTAGCGTCGCGTGGGTATTCCCTGCACGAAATGTTCGAGCAGCGAATGCACGGCCGGCGACAGGTGCCGGCCCACCCGGGTCATCACATGGATGCTGCCGCGGTTGAGGATGGGATTGGCCATGGGCAGCGCCACCACATCCGGCATGTGGATGCGCGAAGTGACCGGGGCGCTGGCCGTGGTCAGTGCATAGCCCAGGCCGGCATTGGCGAACTGCCACAGCACCTTGAACGAGCTGGTGGTCAGCATGTTGCGCAATTGCACTTGTTCGCTGACTTCGGCGGCCTGTACATGCTGGCGCACGCCAAAGGTGTCCAGCATGGCCGCGCCGGGGTAGTCCAGCAGATCGCTGAGCTGCAGCGGCCGGGTGATGGCGGTCAGCGGATGGGAGCGGTGCACGATGGCCTGTATGGGCGCCGAGGGTGAGCGGTGGTGCGAGCGCAGGCGCACATCCAGCGTGGGCTGGAACACCAGGGCGATTTCCACCTTGTCTTCGAGGAGGAGGGCGATGCTGTCGCCCGTGCTGGCGACGTTGAGCGTCAAGCTGACCTGCGGGTGAGCGCGCATGTAGACCGCGATCAGCGGGTCGAAGAATAGGTCCAGCATGCCTTCGCCCAGCACCAGACCGACATGGCCGCGGCTGGCATTGCGCAGGTTGTCGACTTCGGCGTAGAAGGTCGCCTGCACATCGAGTTGACGCCGCGCGTAGGTGGCGAGCAACCGACCCGCGTCCGTGGGCACGACGCCGCGCCCGCGCCGCTCCAGCAGGGGCATGCCGCATTCCTTTTCCAGCAGCGCCACGGCGCGGCTCACGGCCGAGGATTCGATACCGAGCTGCTCCGCCGCCCCGCGCACCGAGCCGCTGGCGACGACCTGCTGAAAGTAGTGCACGCGGCGCGAATCAAAGAGTTCCTGCATGGGGGGCATCATAGGGGAGGTGCAGGGCGCGCGACGGGCGCTGAAGATCCGCAGCGCAGCTGATCCGCCGCAATCGACCGGGCCTCAATCTGGCACTGCGATACCAATTGTTACGTTGGCCGATAATCGCAGCTTTCCCTGGCCCTCCTTGCGAAGTGCTGTATCGCCGGTTTGCGCCCAGACCGGCTGCTCCTTCCCCTTTCAACGTCAACATGGTTGCAACCATTCTCGTCGGCATGCTGTGCGCACACCTGTTGTGCTTTTCGGTGATGTTCTGGCTCGTCAGCAAACGCCTGCACGGCAAGAAGATGGGGGTGAACTTCTTTGCGATGGGCAACCTGCTGCTGGGTTGTGCCTATGTGCTGCAATTGGTGGAAGGAGGCCCCGCCTGGAGCCTGATGAGCGTTGTCAACCACAGTCTCACGCTGGCCTCGCCAGTGGCTTACTGGCTGGGAGCCATGCGGTTTTTCGGGCACTCCGTTCCCTTGTGGCGCCCAGTGCTGGCCGTGGCTGTGCTCTACAGCGCCGCCCAGGTGCTGGTGCAATGGAGCCTGGGCCCGGTTGCCCGCTACGCCATGCTCTCAGGCATGTCCGCGCTGCTGTTCCTGGCCATGGTCGTCACCGTGGTCTACGGCGTGCGCACATTTGCCAAGGATTTGCATGCGGAGATGGTGTTCTTTGCAATCCTGATCAGCGGCATCTGTGCGCTCAATGCATTCAAGTTCATGAAGCTGATGCAAGGCGGGCTGGATGCACTGCGGATGGACGGCAGTTTTCAAGTGGTGTTCTACATCTATATGACGTCCCTGGCCACGGTGCTGCCACCTTCCATCATCTGGCTGGTACTGCGCCGCCTGACCGATGAGCTGCGCAACATCGCTGCGCGCGACCCCATGACACAGCTGCTCAACCGCCGCGGGCTCACGGAGGCGCTGCAGCTGTATTTCAACTCCCGCAAGGCCGTGCCTGCACACCTGCTGATGCTGGACGTCGACTACTTCAAACGCATCAACGACACCTATGGCCACCACATCGGAGACACCGTCCTGTGCCATGTGGCCCAGGTACTGAGTGGCGCCGTGCGCCGCGGCGATCTGGCCGGCCGTATCGGTGGAGAAGAATTCCTGGTGATCTGCCTGGACTCCGACATGCACGGGGTCAGGCACCTGGCTGAGCGTTTGCGCTCGGCCATCGAAACCCAAGCCATCCCTGTCTCCGGCCGGGACCAGCCACTGCATTGCACGGTCACGATAGGCATTTCATCCCCATTCTCGGGCACCAAGGCCTTGGAGGGCGCCATGCGAGAAGCCGATGCGGCGCTCTACCGTGGCAAAGCCGCTGGACGCAACCGTATCGAATGGGAGCCAGCCGCTCACGGCGATCCGCTGATCTTGTAAAGGCCAGCTTCAGGCGCGCATAGGTGGTGCTCCCACCCCTGGATCTGTCGTTTGTCGCTTCACAGGCGCATTGCTTCGGCAGACGCAGCCCTGTGCGAACTAGGCACGAAGGTCTGTGAAGACTTGATCCCAGTCGCCTTCCTGCAGCGGCAACAGGTTCATGGAGCGCAGCATCAATGCGCCTTCCAGTGCGCACAAGCGCAGGATTTCCTGTCGGCCTTGCGGCGTGGCAGAGGACAGATCCGGAAAGCCTTCGGCATACCACTTGCGCAGGCATTCTCGGCTTTCGGGCTCTTGCGTCATGGCCAGGGACAAGGATGCAATGCGCTGGTTCACCGCGGTTTCCGCCGCGGTGGCCGCATCCACATAGG
>JAMNYN010000104.1 GCA_023622805.1 Pseudomonadota bacterium
GGGCAAGATCGATTTTCTGCTGAGCAAGCCCGAGCTGGCGCAAGTCAGCGCCATCCGCAACCGGCGCTTTTTCGTCATGCGCTATGCCGAGGCCACGCCCGGGCCCCGCAGCGTGCAGGCAGCCCAGCGCCTGGCCGCGGCCCTGCACCCCCAGCGCCAGATCACCCAGGACGCTGTCTTGATGCCGGCCGCGACTTCCGCCGGAGAGCGGCCTTGAAGCCGTTGCAGGCGCCCATGGCGGCAATGATGGGAATGGTCCTGTTGTGGCTGGCCCTGGGCATGGCCATGCTGGCGGCGATCACCTGGGGCTCGGCGTCGGTGCATATCAGCACCGTCTGGTCCATCGTGCTGGATCGTGCGGCCCATGCCTTGTCCGTGCAGGCGTGGCTGGATGGACGTTCCTGGAGCAGCCAGCAGTTTCAGATCGTGTGGATGATCCGCATGCCCCGGGCGCTGCTGGCCGCCCTGGTCGGCGCCGGGCTGGCGGTGGTCGGCGTCATCATGCAGGCCATGGTGCGCAACCCCCTGGCCGATCCCTACATGCTGGGCGTGTCGTCGGGGGCGTCGGTCGGCGCGGTCTCGGTGCTGGCCTACGGGAGTTTTGCCGCGGCCGGCGTGTTTGCCATCACCGTGGGCTCGTTTGTCGGCGCGCTGGTGGCCACCGTGCTGGTCTATCTGCTGGCCCATCACCGCGGACATATCCAGTCGGCGCGGCTGATCCTGAGCGGCGTGGCCGTGGGCTATACCTTGATGGGCATCACCAGCCTGATCACGCTGACGGCCGGCCAGCGGGAATTGGCCGGAGCGTTGCTGACCTGGACCCTGGGCAGTCTGGCGGGCACGCAATGGCGGGTGCTGGCACTGCCGGCGACGGTGCTGGTGCTGGGCATGCTGTGGCTGGGATTGCAGGCGCGCAACCTCAATGCCCTGTTGGCGGGCGAGGAAACGGCGGCCACCCTGGGCGTGAACACGCAGCGCCTGCGGCGCCAGTTGTTCGTCGCCGTATCTCTGCTGACCGGCACCATGGTCGCGGCCAGCGGTGCGATCGGCTTCATCGGCTTGGTCATTCCCCACATCGCCCGCATGCTGGTGGGCAGCGACCACCGGCGCGTGCTGCCCATCAGTGCGCTGCTGGGCGCCATTTTCCTGGTGATCGTGGACTTGCTGGCGCGCACCTGGTTCGCGCCCATGGAAATTCCCGTCGGCGTGATCACTTCGCTGATCGGCGGGCCGTTCTTCATCTGGATGCTGTGGCGCAATGCGGCGGCTGCGCAAGGCGCGACCCGCGCGATCGGAGGGGCGCCATGATGCTCACGGCCAGCGATGTGAGTTGGCATCTGGGCGGTCGCGGCGACGGGCGGCGGATCGTCCGCGGCGCCTCGCTGGGCGTGCAGGCCGGCGAGTGCGTGGGCCTGGTGGGGCCCAATGGCTGCGGGAAATCCACGCTGCTGCGCATGCTCTACCGCAGCCTGGCGCCCGCACCAGGGGGGCAGGTGCGGTTCAACGGCCGCGACATCTGGCGCATGAGCGCGCGGGAGTTTGCGCAGCAGGCCGCCGTGCTGGCCCAGGATGCGTCCCAGGGTTTCGACAGCAGCGTCTGGGACACGGTGATGCTGGGACGGCTGCCCCACCAGTCTGCCTGGGCCAAGGACAGCGCCGAGGACAAGGCGCTGGTGCGGGAAAGACTGGAGCAGGTCGGGGCCTGGCATCTGGCCGGCCAGCGCTTTGCCAGCCTGTCGGGCGGCGAAAAGCAGCGCGTGCTGCTGGCGCGGGCGCTGGCCCAGCAGCCCCAGTTGCTGTTCCTGGACGAGCCGACCAACCACCTGGACATTCGCTACCAGTTGGAACTGATGCACCTGCTCAAGGCCTTGGCCTGCACGGTGGTCGTGGTGCTGCACGACCTCAATATTGCCGCCCAGTTCTGCGATCGCATTTATTTGATGCAAGAAGGGGCGCTGTTGGCCTGCGGCGCGCCCGAACAGGTGTTGACGCCCGAACGCATCCAGCAGGTGTTTGGCGTGCAGGCCGAAGTGGATGTGCACGCGGCCACCGGCCGGCCGCGCATTGCGTATTGGATGGAACAACATGCAGCTTGAAGCTGGAATCGCCATTGTGCTTTTGGGCCGCGGCGGCATTGGTTCGGCGGCGAAGACCGAACTGGCAGCCTTGGTGCAGTCGCTGCATGGCAGCGCCCATTCCGTGGTGGCCGCCTTTGTCGACAGGACGGCGCCCGCCTTGCCCGAAGCGCTGGATGCGCTGGTGATGGCGGCTACCGAGCCCTTGCAGACCATCGTCATCGTGCCGGTGTTCGTGCCCGATGAACCCGCCTTGCGGCGCTGGCTGCACAAGGCGGTGATGCGCTGGCGGGCAGCATCCGCCGGCGCTTTGCCGCGCACCGTCTTCGCCAGCCCCTTGCTGCAAACCACGGGCTTGCCGGACTTGCTGCGGGCCAAGGTGGCCCAGGCGGCGGTCTCGGCCGAGGAGCCCGAAGAGGGCGATTGGCAATCGGACCCCAGGGCCTGGTCCGAAGTGCCGGAACACCAGCAGCATGTGCTGTGGTGTACCGGCCCGCGCTGCGCGGCCAAGGGCGCGCTGTCCATGTGGCCCGCGCTGACGAAGGTGGTGCGCGAAGATCCGCTGCTGAACAAGCAACTGATGCTGTTGCAGACCAGCTGCCAGTACCCTTGCAACCATGGCCCCTTGATGATCGTCTATCCCGAGGGCGTCTGGTACGGCAAGCTGGACGAGAGCGCGCTGAAA
>JAMNYN010000158.1 GCA_023622805.1 Pseudomonadota bacterium
CCAGCCCCGCCAGCGCGGCAATGAAGGGCGGCGGAAAGGCGTTGAACAGCAGCACGATGCTGCCGGCAAACGCCGCGCCGACAAGGTAGAAGATGCCGCTGGCAATGCCCGCGACATAGCGCCGGCGCGCATCGGCATGGGCGTCGCTGCCGGTGCACAGCGCGGCGGTGATGGATGCCAGCACTATGCTGATGCCGCCAAAGCAGGCCACCAGCAGCGAGGCCAGGCCGGTGCCGGTGAGCACGGCGCGCGACGGTGTCTGATATCCCGCGAGCCGCAACAGGCTCATTCCCGGGAGATACTGGCCGGTCAGGCTCACCAGCAGCAAGGGCACGGTGAAGCTGAAGAAGGCGCTCCAGCCAAACGCCGGCGCGACAAACACCGGCCTGGCCAGCACAGGCTGGAGCATCTGCAGCCGCGTTTCGCCCAGCAGAGTCGCCACCGCAAAGCCGACCGCGGCCACCAGCACGATGGCATAGCGCGGCCACAGCCGCCGGCCCAGCAGGTAGGCAGCCAGCATGGCAAACACCACGGGCGCCATGTCGGCGCTGGCGCGAAACGCCTGCGCGCCGAACTGGAACAGGATGCCGGCCAACATGCCGGCCGCAATGCCTTTGGGAATCAGCCGCACGATGCGCTCGAAGCAGCCCGTGACGCCGATGGCCATAACCAGCACGGCCGCCGTCAGGTAGGCGCCCACGACCTCGGCCATGGAGATCTGCGGAAACAGGCTCAGCAGCAGCGCCGTTCCCGGCGCCGACCAGGCCGTGATGATGGGCTGGCGCAGCCAGGCGCTCAGCAGCAGGCCACTGAGCCCCGCGCCCAGGGAAATAGCCCAGATCCACGAACCCAGCATCTGCGCGTCCATGCCCGCGGCCTGCGCGGCCTGGATGAAGATCACCAGCGGCCCGCAGTATGAAATCAGCACCGCCAGCGTGCCCGCGACCCAGGCGCTGAGGGAGAAGTCCTTGAAGCTCATGGCATGCGCAAGGCAGTGGCGTCAGGCGAGCTTGCGCGCGCCGGCCGCGGGTGCAAGGCTGGCCGCCGTGCCAGATACGGCAGGCGTGGCGCGGGAGCGATAGACCAGCATGAAAACGCCGATGGCCAGCGCCGCCACCAGGCCGGGAACGGCGAACACCAGGAAGTTCATCTTCAGCGGCAGCGCAGCGGCCATCAGCGAGCCGCCCAGCAGCGGCCCGACGATCGCGCCGATGCGGCCCACGCCCGAAGCCCAGCCGATGCCGGTCGAACGTATCGCCAGCGGATAGAACTGCGCGGTGTTGGCATACAGCAGGATCTGCGTGCCTATGGTCGTTGCACCTGCAATCACGATCAGCAGATAGAGCATGGGCATGGGGCTGTTGAAGCCCAGCAGCGCAATCGATGCCGTGCCCAGCGCGAAATAGCCGACCATCACCTTGGGCAGGCTGAAACGGTCTCCCAGCCAGCCGCCGGCAATGGCGCCGATCACGCCGCCGAAATTGAGCGCCAGCAGGAAGGACAGGCTCGAGCCCAGGCTGTAGCCGGCGCTGGCCATCAGCTTGGGCAGCCAGGAGCCCAGCGCATACACCATCAGCAGGCAGCAGAAGAAGGACAGCCAGATCATGAACGTGCCAAGACTGCGACCGTCCTTGAAAAGGTCCAGCATGGGTGCGCCCGCGCCCTTGGTGCCCGACTGCACCAGTTGCGTTTCGGCAAGATCGAGATGCGGCGCCATCTTCAGCAGCGTGGCGCGGGCTTTTTCATGCTGGCCCTGGCGCAGCATGAAGCCCACCGATTCGGGCAGCTTCCACAGCACGATGGGCAGGATGGCCAGCGGCGCGGCGGCCGCGAAGAACATCGACTGCCAGCCGAATCGCGGCAGCATGTAGATGCCCAGACCGGCGCACAGCACGCCGCCCAGCGAGTAGCCGCTGAACATGATGGCCACCAGCGTGCTTCTGGAGCGCTTGGGTGCGTACTCGTTCATCAGCGCCACCGCATTGGGCATCAAGCCGCCGCAGCCCAGGCCCGCAATGAAGCGGAAGATGCCGAACTCGGTGGGCGTGGCGGCAAAGCCGCTGCAAAACGTCGCCAGGCTGAACAGCATGAAACTGATGGCAATGCCTTTCTTGCGGCCTATGCGGTCGGCCAGCGGGCCAAAGATGAAGGCGCCGAACATCATGCCGAACAGCGCATAGCTGCCCAGCGCGCCCGCCTGCACCGGCGTGAGCTGCCAATACTGCATCAGCGTGGGCAGCACCGCGCCATAGATGAACAGGTCGTAGCCGTCGAAGATCAGCAGCGTGGCGCACAGCCACATCACCGTCCAGTGAAAGCGCGTGAAGCGCGCGTTGTCGATCACCTCGTTCACATCCAATGTCTTCATGTTGTCTCCTGTTGTGCCTGGTTGTTATCGTTGTGAGCGCTGCGGCGTCATCCCTGGTCGCCGCCGCCTACGGGCAGCACCGTGCCCGTGATGTAGGAGGCCTGGTCGGACGCCAGAAAGAGAATCGCCGCGGCCTGCTCGTCCAGCGAGCCGTAGCGCTTCATCAGGCTGCTGGACACGGTCTGGTCGACAATCTGCTGGTACCAGGCCTTTTCGGCCGGGCTCTGCTCGGCCGCGTTGCGCGGAATGCGGCGCGGCGGCGCCTCGGTGCCGCCGGGTGCGACGGCGTTGATGCGTATGCCGCGCTCGCCGTTCTCGAAGGCCAGGCAGGCGGTCAGCGCGTTCACTCCGCCCTTGGCCGCGCCGTAGGGCACGCGGTTAACGCTGCGCG
>JAMNYN010000391.1 GCA_023622805.1 Pseudomonadota bacterium
GTAGAGCAGGTGCGTAACGCAGGCCTGCCGCCCGACTACCCGAACGACGTGGCCTACCGCCTCTGGTTTACCGGCCCCGAGCTGTCGCGCATTCCCATTCCCGCGCGCCAGGAGCGCTACACGGCCACGGGCGGGCCGGACGCCTGGTGGCCCACGCCCGAGCCGCCTCACCGCATCAATCAGATCTACCTCGAGCCCGTGCTGCGGCAATGCACGAACGCCACAGCGGGGGTGGCTTCGCTCTATCAGACACAGGTGCTGGACTATGTTCAGGACAGCGAAGGTGTGCTGGCCCGCTGCCAGACGTTGGCCGACGGTCGCGAATTCTCGATCCGTGCGAAGTACCTGATCGGTTGCGATGGCGGCCGCTCCATGGTGCGCAAAAGCATGGGCGCCAGCCTGCAGGGCACGGCGGTTGTCAGCCGCGTGCAATCGACTTATCTGCGCGCTCCGGAACTGCTGGCACGCATGCAGGAGCGCCCGGCCTGGGCGACGTTCTCGGTGAACTCCCGGCGCAGCGGCAATGTCTACGCGATCGACGGCAAGGAGCACTGGATCGTGCACAACTACCTGCGTGACGGCGAACCCGATTTCGACGCTGTGGATCGGGACGAATGCCTGCGCGCCATTCTTGGCGTTGACGCACACTTCGAATATGAAATCCTCTCCAAGGAGGATTGGTTCGGCCGCAAGCTGATTGCCGACCGCTTCCGCGACCGCCGCGTGTTCATCTGCGGCGATGCCGCCCACCTGTGGGTGCCCATGGCCGGCTACGGCATGAACGCCGGCATTGCCGACGCCATGAACCTCTCCTGGATGCTGGCCGCGCACCTCAACGGCTGGGCACCCGCGTCCATCCTCGAGGCGCATGAGCGCGAGCGCAAACCGATTACCGAACAGGTGGGGCGTTTTGCCATGGGCCATGCGCAGGAGCTGATGCGCCAGGCCCAGTCCGTGCCGGCAGATATTGAAGAGGACTCGCCCGCGGGTGCGGTTTCGCGCCAGGCATTCGGCCAGGTGCTGTACGACCTCAATGTGCAGCAGTATTGCTGCGCGGGCCTGAACTTCGGCTACTACTACGATGACTCGCCGATCATTGGCTATGACGGCACGCTCCAGCCAGGCTATACCATGGGCGGCTTCACGTCGTCCACGGTACCCGGCTGCCGCACGCCTCATGTGTGGCTGGAGGGCGGAGTGTCGCTCTACGACGCGATGGGGCCGGATTTCACGCTGCTGTGCAGCGATCCGCAGGCCGATTCGCGCTTGCTGGAACAGGCGGCCGCGGCCCTGCAAATGCCACTCAAGGTACTGCGGCGTGCGGAGCTCAATGCGCACCCCGAATATTCCCACCGCTTCACACTGTCGCGCCCAGACCAGCATGTGGCCTGGCGCGGAAAACAGCTGCCGCAAGATTGCACGGCTTTGCTGGACCGGGTGCGCGGCGCAGCGCAGGGGGCGTGATACGGCTGGCGCCGGCACAAGCGCACAGCAGCCATCACTCCATGCATGCGCCCGACGCTTTCACCCCGGGCGCCCAGCGTTGCAGTTCGGCCCGCATGAATTGCGCGAGTTTCGCGGCGCTGGAGCCGACCGCATCCGCGCTCAGATCGTTCAGGCGGGCGCGCACGCCGGGGACCTCAATGGCCAAGACGGCGGCGCGGGTGGGCCCGGTGACTTGCGCATCGCCGCGACCAGATTCGCCAGGGTCATGAATGGGCTGCGTGCGTTTATCGCCACGATGGCGCCTATCGTCGCCAACATTCAGCCCACTTCTTGGATTCTTGCGCAGTGAGGGTTTTAAAGGCCGGTGTCGCCGCCAGGCGCGCGATTTGCGCGTCAACTGCTGGCAACCGCATCACCTGGTGCAGGCGGCCCAAAGCCTGGTGCGGACTTCGGTGGGAGTCTTCGCCGGCCGGAACAGGCCCATCCAGCCAGGAGCTGAATAACCCGCGATATCTTCCTGTGCGGTAGCCGCAATCTCAGGCGCCACCTTGGTCGGCGTAGCGCTGATCACGCCGAGTGCGACAAGCTTTCCCGCCTGGATGTGCGGGTAGGCGGCAGAAAGTCAACCACGGCAGCAGGAATGTTCCCCAGTGACCAAGACCAGCGGAATGTCCGCTAGCTTGCCCAGCGGCACAAGGTCGCGCTGCGGGTTGGGCGGTGGGGCATCAGGCACATGCGGACCGACTGCAATGGAGCGCGTTGCACCCCGTCCGAGGGTGTATTCCTCCGCGGGCGATCGCGCCACCGCCAGCATGCCCGGCGCGCCGCCGGCTCCGGGCTTTCTCTCTAAGATGACAGGCTGGCCCAGCTCGGTGGAGAGCACACGACCCCCTGTCCTGGCGATGCGGGTCCGCTGATGCGCCCGCGACGAACGGCACCACCAGCGTCAGGGTTTGCTGGAAAGGCGGGCTGGGCCATGGCGCCGAAGGCCATGGTTGCTAGGGGCGATACCTGCGCCTAGGCGTGAGAAGATGCTCGCCATGGGGGAGTCCTTCACCGTGGCTTATTCAGGTTTGAGATTGGCTGTTTTGGCGACCGCTTCCCAGCGCGTGATATCGCTGGCAATCCGCTTGCCCAGAGCCGCGGCATCGGCATTGCCCGGATCGAGCCCCAGCGCCTGCATCCTGTCGATGGTGTCCTTGTCCTTGAGAATCTCCGTCAGGGTGGTGCGCAGCTTGGCCAGCACCGGCTCGGGCGTGCCCTTGGGCGCCATCAGCGCGGTCCAGATCGGCGTGTCATAGCCTGGATAGCCCGACTCGGCAATGGTTGGCACGTCAGGCAGCGCGGAAGAGCGCTTGCCCGTGGTGACGGCCAAAGCCCTGAGCTTGCCGGCCTTGATCTGGTTCACGACCGCGGGGCTGTCGAGCACCCCGACCTGGATTTCACCGCCGAGCAAGGCGGCAACGGCCGGGCCTGAACCCTTGTAGAGAATGTGATTGAACTTGAGGCCGGAGGCGGCGGAGATCGTTTCGGCGACCAGGATGAAGGAAGTGGTGGGCGTGCCGTTGTCCAGCTTTCCATCCACCGACTTCGACTTGGCGAAGGCCCCCAGCTCAGCGAAATTCTTTACCGGCGACGCTGCTGGCACGGTCACCACCAGCGGAAATGATCCCAGCAGGGCAATGGGCTCGTAGTCCTTGACCGGATCGTAGGGCAGCGCCTTCATGAGCACTGGATTGGTGGTCAAACCGCCGCTCGATGACACCAGCAAGGTGTAGCCATCAGGTTTTGCCTTGGCGACATGGGCGTTGCCGATGGCGGAGTTCGCACCCGGTTTGTTGTCGACCACGAAGGCCTGTTTCATCCGGTCTTGCAGTTTGGCCGCGATCAGCCGGGCCAGGATGTCATTGGTTCCCCCGGGCGAAAACCCGACAACGATATTGACAGCTCGCTCAGGGAAGTTGTCAGCTGAGGCCGAAGCCAAGGTGGGCAGCATGAGCCCTGTGGCTGCTGCGCAGACGGCATGAAGATATGCCCGCCGGGCACGGAGGGAACCATTGAACATCGCGTTGTCTCCTGTATTTTCGTGGCTTGATTCACATCAATCCATCCGTCAGGCGGATGGTTGGTCCATTTTACGGACAGTTTCTGATGCAAGTCAAATTTTGATCACGAAGTTCACACGGTGGACATGTTCGATGTCAGGCGCTGGATTCGGCGCCCCTGTAGCCCAGCATTCCGGACAGTGCAGCGGCCTCCTGGCTCAGCAGCTTGGCAAACTGCTTGAGCTTGGCGGCGTTGAGCCTGACTTCCGGGCCAAAGACGCCAATGGAGCCTGCCACCAGCCCATTGCGGTCAAAGAACGGCACGGCAATCGCCACGGCGCCAGAAATGAGTTCGCTGTGGCTGCTTGCGTAGCCCTGGCGGCGGGCCATATCCAGTTCTTTTTCCAAGGCTGCGGGATCGACCTCGGAGTCCTGGATGAAACCGGCCAGCTCGGCAGGGGTCGTGGCCAGGTGCGCCAGGATGGCGCGGCCTGTGGCGCCGCGCACGATGCGCTCGGTATAACCGACGCCGCGCTTGAAGTTCAGCGGCTGCGGACTCGGCAATTCAGCCACGCATAAACGCAACTGACCCTGCGGCACGAACATCGCGACGGTCTCTCCCGTCTCGCGCCAGATTTTTTGTAGCACCGGTTGTGCAATTTGGGACAGGTCCAGGCTGGCGGTCCAGACATGCGCCAGCTTGGCCACGGAAGGACCCAGGCGAAAGCGCTGTGGCTCACCCACCGAGACGAGAAAGCCGTTCTCTTCCAGCGTATAGAGCAGTCGATACAGCGTCGGGCGTGACAGATCGACGCGCTTGAGCAGCTCCCCTGGCGAGAGTTCGAAATCCTGCGCCGTGAAGGCCAGCAGGATTTCCAGCGCGCGACCCACTGCGCGCACGTTGTCGCTTTTTTCGGTGGTTGTGGCCATGGTTGGTCACTCCTGTTTGAAATATGAAGACCCCATTGTCCATTACGCGGACAGGTTGACACAAATCAGAATGTGTCCGTAGAATGAAATAAATGTCCGCACGGTGGATTAAACGGAGACACAATGAAATCCCACATTCCTATTACGCTGTTGTTTGCCGATGGCGTCTCGCACCGCCTTGACGTTCCCTGCGGTGGGAAGCTGATCGAAGCCGCCACCGCCGCCGGTCTGAATCTGTTGACGGATTGCTCCAATGGCCAATGCGGGACCTGCACCGCACAGCTGCTCTCGGGTTCGGTGGAGATGGACGATTACGATGCTTCGGTCTTGCCCGACGATGACCGTGACGCCGGTGTCGTTCTGCCCTGCGTGTGCCGCGTGAATACGCCTTGCGCCGTCGAGTTCCCCTATGACTCGACCGAGGCACTGGCCGAGCAAGCGCCTCCGCTCCCGGGGGAGGTGGTGTCTGTGAGCCAGATCGCCGAAGAAATCACCCGCCTGGAAATAGCGATCGACGAGACCTTGGTGTTCGAGCCGGGCCAATACGTGCGCATCCGCCCCGAAGGCACCGATCTTTCGCGCTCCTACTCCATGGCCAACCCTCCGGGCAGCAACCGGCTTGAGTTCTACATCCGCATGGTCCCCGGCGGCGCCTTCTCGAACTGGCTTGCACAGGCCAAGGTCGGCGACAAGGTGGAGCTGAGCACGCCGCATGGCACTTTCTTCCTGCGGGACGAGTTGCGGCCGCGCCTTTTTGTGGCCGGCGGCAGCGGCATGGCGCCGTTTCTGTCAATGCTGCGCGGCATGGGCGCGGCCGCCCGCTCAGTGCCGACCACGGTGCTGATCGGTGCGCGCACGCCGGGGCATCTGTTTGCCATGGAAGAGCTACAGGCGCTGCGTACCGAGATGCCGCAGCTGGCCATCGAGCTGGCGGTGGAGCAGGGCACGGGTCCGGAAAACCACGCCGGCTACCCGACGGACCTGATTGGTGGCCTCGGGCTCGATCCATCTACGCGCGTCTATCTCTGCGGACCTCCGCCCATGGTGGAAGCGGGCCGCGCCGCAGCGCAGGCTGCCGGTCTGCCACGCAGCGACGTGCTGTGTGAGCGCTTCAACTGATTCCCATGAAGTGATTGCGCGCTTGGTGCTCACCCCGCATCGCTTTTTCCAACCAAAACGCCTCAACCAGAATTTTGAGAGACAACACCCATGATTCCCATCACCACTGAGTCCCGGTACAACGCCCTGGTCAACCTGCGCAAGGGCGAGATCGGCCGCGAGATCTTCTCCAGCCGCGAGATCTACGAGGAGGAACTGGAAAAGGTCTTCACGCGTGCCTGGCTGTTTGTCGGCCATGAAAGCCAAGTGCCCAATCCCGGTGACTTCTTCACCTCGCGCATGGGCGCCGAGTCGGTGATCCTGGCGCGCGACAAGAAGAAGAAGGTCCACGTGTTCCTGAACTCGTGCCGCCACCGGGGCATGAAGGTCTGCCAGTACGACCACGGCAACACCCAGCTCTTCACTTGCCCTTATCACAGCTGGAGCTACACAACGGACGGCAAGCTGTTTGGCGTGCCCCAGTTCAAGGGCCTGTACGAAGGCTGCATGGAAAAGGAAGACTGGTCGCTGATCGAAGTGCCCCAGATGGAAACCTACAAGGGCACGGTCTGGGCCACCTGGGACAAGGATGCGCCCGACCTGATGACCTATCTGGGCGATGCCAAGACCCACCTGGACCTGGCGCTCGACTGCCGCGATGGCCGCGAGGGCGGCTCCGAAGTGCTGGTGGGCGTGCACAAGTGGATCATTCCCTGCAACTGGAAATTTGCCGCGGAAAACTTCCTGGGCGATACCTACCACAACGTCAGCCACCGCTCGGTGGATCTGATCGGCATTGGCCCCAGCGCGGAAGCCGGCGTCAAGGGCCGGCGCGACAACGAAATGGAGAAGGCCAAGCATGTCTGGGCCAACTTCCCTGCGGGCCATGGCGTGCACAGCGCGATCATGCCCGAGGACTGGGAGTTCCTGAACACCTACCAGAACAACCCGGAGGTCGCAGAATATTTTCGCGAGGCCCATGCCAAGCGCAAGGAGCGCCTGGGCGCCGAGCGCAGTCGCCTGATCCCGTTCGTGGGCACGATCTACCCCAACGTGTCCTTCCACGGCAACCAGCCGCGCAATCTGTGCGTCTGGCATCCGCACGGTCCCGAGTCCACTGAAGCCTGGCGCTTCTTCCTCGTGGATGCCGATGCGCCTCAGGCAGTGAAGGACTTCCTGCGCACTTATTACATGCGCTATTCGGGTCCTGCGGGCATGACCGAGCAAGACGACATGGAAAACTGGAACTACGCCACGGCCGGCAGCCGCGGTGTGGTCGCGCGCCGCTATCCCTTCAATTACACGCAGTCGCTGGGCAAGGTGCAGGACGACGGCCCGGTGGCCGGCCATGTGAGCCTGCAGGTGAGCGAAGAGAATCCGCGCCAGTTCTACCGCCGCTGGCGCGATTACATGAACGGCGCCGACTGGGACACCCTGCTGGGCCGCAAGGACACCGGTCCTGCGAGCTTTTCGGAGTAAGCACGATGGGCGTCATCATCGTTACCGGCGGCACCTTTGGCCTCGGCCAGTCCATCACCGTGGAGCTGGCCCGGCGCGGCCACCAGGTGGTCGCATTCGGACTGGCACAGCCACAGGTTTCCAGCACGGCGCAGGGCGTTCAATCCCTGCTGGCGGAACTGGACGCCGCGGGTTGCCACGCCGATGTGCTTGAAGCCGATGTCTCCGATGCTGCGGATGTGCAGCGGGTCGTCGATCACACGGTGGCCCGCTACGGCGCGATCCATGGCCTGGTGAACAACGCGGCGATCGGCCCTTTGGGCACAGTGCTCGATACCGACGAAGCCCTGTTCGATCGCATTGTCGCGGTCAATCTCAAGGGCACGTATCTCATGAGCCGCGCCGTGCTGGCGCATATGCGCCAAGCCGGCGGTGGCTCGATCGTGAACATCGGCTCGGGCGCCGGCCATGGCAAGCCCAACATGGCGGCCTACAGCGCCAGCAAGGGCGCCATCGTGGCCCTGAGCGCCGCCATGGCCTACGACCACTTTCACGAGCATGTGCGCGTGAACGTGGCGATACCCGGCGGCGGGGGAATCCTCTCGGGCATGAGCGTGGGGCGCTATGACGGCGACGCCGATGCGTTCCTGCGCAAGCCCGCACCCGGTACTGCCGCTGGCCGTCCTGCCACCGGCAGGGACCTGGCCAACGCCGTCGCATTCCTCTTGTCGGATGAAGCAGCAACGATCTCGGGCACCGTGATCGATGTCGGCTGCTTTGCCAACCAGGGCGGTCCCATCCCGCCCAAACCCTGAAAAAACCAAGGAGCAATCATGTCTGAAATTGCCGAAGTGACCCCCACGGAGACAGCAGCACGCCAGCGCCCGGTGCGCGATGCGCACTATTACGAGATCAAGCGCGAAATCGAGGAATTCCTCTACGACGAATCGAACCTGCTCGACGAGCGTCGCTTCAACGAGTGGCACGACACGCTGGCCGACGATCTGCGCTACTTCATGCCCATGGAGTTCAACGTGAAGTTCGGCGAGCACGCCAAGCGCGAGTTCACCAAGCGCGAAAAGGACATGAGCTGGTTCAACGAAGGCAAGTGGTCGCTGGGCAAGCGTGCCGAGCAGATCCTGACCGGCGTGCACTGGGCCGAGGAGCCGCTGTCGCGCGTGTGCCGCATGGTCAGCAATGTGCAGCTGTCCGGCATCGAGACCAACGCCGCGGGCGAAATGGAAGTCGATGTCACCAGCCGCTTCCTGATCTACCAAAACCGCTGCGAGTACGAGCAGTACTACTTCGTCGGCGACCGCTTCGACCGCATCCGCCGCACCGAACAGGGCTGGAAGCTCGCCGCGCGCGAAATCCGTATCCACCAGAACGTGCTGCTGGCCAAGAACCTCACCGTCTTCTTTTAAGGAAAAACCATGTTGAATCTGCTGGATGTACAGCCCGGACAATTCATCCGGATGAAGAGCGGCGAGACCGCCGAGGTCGTGGAAAACGTCGGCGACGGTATGTGGCTCAATGCCCGCGTCGAGGGCGATGAAGAAGAGCTGGTGTTCTGCGAGGACATCGCCGAGCTGGTGGCGCAAGGCTGATCCTGGACGACCGACCGGGCTGACCGGGCTGACCGGGCAATCCCGCCGGCCGCCATCCATGCGGCCCGGCCCGATGCGCATTGCATCCTGCATGTCCACACCACCGCCGGCCGCGCCGTCGCGTGCAAGCAAGAAGGATTGCGGCACGACAACTTCGACAGCGCCATGCTGTACGGCAATGGGGCCTACCACGACTATAAGGGTTACCACCAACCTGGACGAGCAGCCGCGCCTGGTGGCATCCCTGGAGGAGCGCACTCACCTGATCCTGCGCAACCACGGCTTGCTGGTGGCTGCGCCCTATCTGCCGACCGCATTCAACTGCGATATCCAGCTGGCCAGCGATGCCGCAAACGGGCCCGACCGCGCCATGTCCGAGCAGTTGCTGGAGAAGATACCGCAGACACGGGCGTCTGGCAGGTCTGAATAATCCGCACGATCTTCGAGACCATGCTGCGCTGTGCGGGGCTCGACAAGACAGATCTCAAGCGCCCCAAACAGCTTCCCCGTAGAAACCCTGACTTTTCTTCACACATATCTAGTTAACATGCTAACTATTACCTAGTTAATAAGTTGTCGATCATGCACATGCAACATTCATTTCTGGACAATGGCTCGGAGCCGGGCACGGTTTACGGTGTGCTGCTCAACGACCGCGCGACCGTGGAGCGCCTGGCGCCGCAGTTCGACAGCGCGCCCTACAAGGCCGCACCCAAGGCGCCGGTGCTCTACATCAAGCCGCGCAACACCTTTGCCGCCGATGGCGCTGTGGTGCAAATTCCGGCTGTGCCGGGCGAAGTGCGCGTCGACGCAACCATTGGCCTGGTGATCGGCCGCAGCGCCACGCAGGTCTCGGTGGATCAGGCAATGGCGCATGTGGCGGGATTCTTGGTGGTCAGCGATTTGACGCTGCCGCACGAGAACTACTACCGCCCGGCGGTCGTGCAGCGCAATCGCGACGGTTTTTGCCCGATGAGCCGCATGTTCCACGACGAGGCCGGCTTCGACCTGGACAACGCCACGCTGAGCGTGACCATCAACGGCGAGCGCGCCTATGAGCGCAGTTTCGCCACCCTGGTGCGCCCGGCCGCGCAGCTGCTCGCCGATGTCAGCGCATTCATGACCCTGGCCGCGGGCGATGTGCTGCTGTTGGGTCCGGGCGAAGGCTCACCGCTGGCGCGCGCCGGCGATGCGATCAGGATCACCGTGCCCGGTTTGGGCGAGTTAAGCCACAGCGTGGCCGAAGAGGAGCTGGCATGAAGCGCGGACGCATCCATTTCGAAGGCCAGGCGCTGGACGTCACCGAAGGCGCGGACGGCAAGGTACAGCTGTCCGATGGGCGGCTGCTGAATGAAACTGAAGTGCAGTGGCTGCCGCCGGTGGCCTTCGGCACCATCATCGCGCTGGGCCTGAACTACGCCGACCATGTCAAGGAACTGTCGGGTGAGCTGACGGTGACCACCAAGGATGCGCCGCTGGTGTTCCTCAAGGGCCCGAACGCGCTGGTCGGCCATCGCGCGCAGACACCGCGCCCGGTGGATGCAGCGTTCATGCATTACGAGTGCGAGTTGGCTGTGGTGATCGGCAAGACTGCCAAACGGGTGCAGGCCGCCGATGCCATGGCCTATGTCGCCGGCTACACCGTGTGCAACGACTACGCCGTGCGCGACTACCTCGAGAACTTCTATCGCCCGAACCTGCGCGTGAAGAACCGCGATGCCTGCACGGCGATCGGCCCCTGGTTGGTCGATGCCGCCGATGTGCCCGATCCGCATGCGCTTGCGCTGCGCACGCGCGTCAATGGCCAGGTCACGCAAAGCGGCAACACCAGCGACATGATCCACAGCGTCGCTGATTTGATCGAATACCTGAGCGGCTTCATGACGCTCTCGCCCGGCGACGTGATTC
Organism: Pseudomonadota bacterium; assembly: GCA_023622805.1. Taxonomy (GTDB): domain Bacteria; phylum Pseudomonadota; class Gammaproteobacteria; order Burkholderiales; family Burkholderiaceae_C; genus Comamonas; species Comamonas bellezanensis. The sequence continues at coordinate 10,493 of JAMNYN010000391.1, forward strand.
TCACGGGCACGCCCCATGGCGTGGTCAATGTACAGCCCGGTGATGTGGTCGAGACCGAGATCGACGGCATCGGCACGCTGGTCAACACGCTGGCCGCGGCCTGACCGTCCTTCCCAGACCCCCCTGATACACGAAAGCAATACCATGAGAATCGATCACCTGATCAACGGCAAGTCCGTCGCCGGCAAGGACTACTTCGAAACCGTCAACCCCGCCACGCAGGAAACGCTGGCCGAGGTCGCCGCCGGCGGCGAAGCCGAAGTCAACGCGGCCGTACAGGCCGCCAAGGACGCGTTTCCTGCCTGGGCCGGCCTGCCAGCGACCGAGCGTGCAAAGCTGATGCGCAAGCTCGGTGAGCTGATCACCAAGCATGTGCCGGAAATCGCGCAGACCGAGACCAACGACACGGGCCAGACCATCAGCCAGACCGGCAAGCAGCTGGTGCCGCGCGCGGCCGACAACTTCAACTACTTCGCCGAGATGTGCACGCGTGTGGATGGCCACACCTATCCCACGCCAACGCATCTGAACTACACGCTGTTCCACCCGGTGGGCGTCTGTGCGCTGATCTCGCCGTGGAACGTGCCGTTCATGACCTCGACCTGGAAGGTCGCACCGTGCCTGGCATTCGGCAACACTGCGGTGCTCAAGATGAGCGAGCTGTCGCCCCTGAGCGCAGCGCGCCTGGGCGAACTGGCCCTCGAAGCCGGCATTCCCGCGGGCGTGCTCAACCTGGTACATGGCTATGGCAAGGACGCGGGCGAGCCGCTGTGCAGCCACCCTGATGTGCGCGCCATCTCGTTCACCGGCTCCACCGCCACAGGTGACCGCATCGTGCAGTCCGCGGGCCTGAAGAAGTTCAGCATGGAGCTCGGCGGCAAAAGCCCGTTCGTGATCTTCGACGATGCCGACCTTGACCGCGCGCTCGACGCCGCCGTGTTCATGATCTTCAGCAACAACGGCGAGCGTTGCACGGCCGGCAGCCGCATCCTGGTGCAGCAGAGCATCTATGCGAGCTTTGTCGAGAAGTTCGTGGCCCGCGCCAAGCGCATCACGGTGGGCGACCCGCTCGACGAGAACACCATTATCGGCCCGATGATCTCTCAGGCCCATTTGGCCAAGGTGCGCAGCTACATCGAGATCGGCCAGAAGGAGGGCGCCACGCTGCTGTGCGGCGGTTTGGATGCGCCGGTGGTGGCCGACCGCGTGAAGAAAGGCAACTTCGTTGCCGCGACGGTGTTTGCCGACGTCGACAACCGCATGAAGATCGCCCAGGACGAGATCTTCGGCCCCGTGGCCTGCCTGATTCCGTTCAAGGACGAGGCCGATGCCATCCGCATCGCCAACGATATCGCCTACGGCCTGTCGAGCTATGTCTGGACCGAAAACATCGGCAAGGCCCACCGCGTCGCCGCGGCCGTCGAGGCCGGCATGTGCTTCGTCAACAGCCAGAACGTGCGCGACCTGCGCCAGCCGTTTGGCGGCACCAAGGCGTCGGGCACGGGCCGCGAAGGCGGTACCTGGAGCTACGAAGTGTTCCTCGAGCCCAAGAACATTGCGGTCTCGATGGGCTCCCACCACATCCCGCATTGGGGCGTCTGAGCCGGCTCGGCCCGTCATTAATACCAAAAAAGGCTGCCAGAGGCTGACAGGCCAGCCCAGCAGCCGACATAACGAGGAGACAGACATGCAACGCCGCCACTTCCTGCAGGCCTCGGCCGCAGCCGCACTGACATCCACGAGTACGCTGGTTTTGGCCCAGGGCGCCGCCGCCTGGCCCGGCGCCAAGCCGATCCGCATTGTCGTGCCGTTCACGCCGGGCGGCACCACCGACATGGTGGCGCGCCTGGTCGGCATCGAGCTGGGCAAGCAGCTGGGCCAGAGCGTCATTGTCGAGAACAAGCCCGGCGCGGGAACGACGATTGGCGTGGATTACGTGGCCAAGCAGCCGGCAGACGGCTATACATTTGTCTGCGTGGCCAACAGCTTCACGGCCAACAAGACGCTGGTGAAGAGCCTGCCCTACGACACCACCCGGGATCTCCAACCTGTGGCGCTGATGGGGCTGTCCGAACATGTGCTGGCCACGCATCCGGCCAGCGGCCTGAAGAACCTTGCCGATCTCAAGAAGGCGGCGTTGGCCAAGCCCGACACGCTGACCTATGCATCGTTCGGCAACGGCACCTCGGCCCATCTGTCGGGCGCGCTGCTGTGCCAGATGCTGGGCATCGACATGGTCCATGTACCCTACAAGGGCCAGGGTCCAGCGCTCGCCGATCTGCTTGGCGGCCAGGTCAGCGTGATGTTCGGCAACTGGTCGGAGTTGCGCGGCCATATCGAGAGCGGCAAGCTGGTGGCGCTGGGCATGGCCACACCCCAGCGTTCGCGCTTCGCGCCCAATGTGCCGACGCTGGCCGAGCAGGGCGTGGTGCTGGAGTCGAACTCCTGGCAGGGCCTGCTCGCTCCCGCCGGCACGCCCGACGCCATCGTGCAGCGCGTGAATGCCGAGGTGAACAAGGCGCTGACATCGCCCAAGGTGGTCGAGGTCTTCGCCAAGAGCGGTGTGGTCTCGCAGGCCGGATCGGTGGCGCAGTTCACGGCCTTCGTGGGCAGTGAGATCACCAAGTACAGCGACATCATCCGCCGCGCCAATATCACCATGGGTTAGCTGGCTGCCCGGCGTCGGCCATCAACGAATACACCGTCGGCGTCAGTGGCGCCACAGTTTTGAAAAGGAATGACCATGGGAAAGATTGCACTCGCCGCCAAGATCACGCATGTCCCGTCCATCTACATGAGCGAGCAGGACGGGCCACGCAAGGGCACGCGCCAGGACGCTATCGATGGATTGCGGGAAATTGGCCGCCGCTGCCGG
>JAMNYN010000273.1 GCA_023622805.1 Pseudomonadota bacterium
CTCGGCCATGCCCGGCGTGCAGGCCGGCACCGACACCAAGCTCGCCAACGGCAAGAACTACGGCTTCCCGATCAACAACGAGTACATCGTGGCCAACAAGGCCTTTGTCGCGAAAAACCCCGCCGCCGCCAAGCTGTTCGAAGTCATGTCGCTACCCATAGGCGATATCAGCCAGCAGAACCGACTGATGCACGAAGGCAAGAACCGCCAGCAGGATGTGGAACGCCAGACGGATGCGTGGATCAAGGCCCACCAAAAGACCTTTGACGGCTGGATCCAGACGGCCTTGAAGGCAGCGGGCAGCTGAGTCCGGCCCGCGGCATGCGGGCATGTACCGTAGACACGGGCAACAGCGGCCGCACGGGCCAGGCTTCACGCTGGGCGGCCTGGCTTGTAGGCCTCACCCAAAGCTGCACGGCAGGGCCGACATTGAAGTTACATGTAGTCACTTGCTAACAAATGCATTGACTTTTATTTCTATTGATGCCAAATATCTTCATTTAGTTACACCCTCTGCATTTGAATGGGCATGCGTCCATGCCTCCATTTGTCCGTGGGTGTTTCCAGCATGCCAGCAGCACCAGCGGATGGACATATGCAAAAGCTCTCTTCCCCTTTGGCTTGGTCGGCGATGCTATTCGCTCTCGGCTGCGCCTTGGCAGGTTACGAGTGGCACCATCTGTCCGCCGTCCAGCAGGAGTTGAAAACCACCCGGTTTTCCGCCCTCGCCGTCCGCGCCCTCGAGGAGTTGTCGGAGCGAATGCGGGTTTATGAAGATGGCGTAAGAGGTGCCCGCGGCGCCATCATCACCGCGGAGGATGCGGGCATCACGCGGGATCAGTTCCGCCGTTACAGCGAGTCGCGCGAGCTGTCACGGGAGTTTCCTGGGGCGCGGGGCTTTGGCTTCATCCGGCTGGTGCCGCGCTCCGACCTGGCCCGCTTCGTGCACACGACGAAAGCGAACGGCAGGCCCGATTTTGAGGTCAAGGAATTTTCCTCGCACGATGGCGACCACCTGCTGATCCACTACGTGGAGCCTGAAGCCAGCAACAGCGAGTCCATAGGACTGGATATCGCCTCGGAGCCTCGCCGCCGCAATGCAGCCATTGAGGCCCTGAGCGCGGGAGAGCCCATATTGACGCAACCGATCACCCTGGTGCAGGCCAGTGGCAAGGACAACCTGGGCTTCCTCATCCTTTTACCCATCTATGGCCCCGAGAAAGCGCTGGATTCGCCACAGGCGCGGCTGAATGCCGGTGTGGGCCTGGCGTATGCGCCGCTCACCATAGACGAAGTACTCGAAGGACTGGATCTGTTCAAGGAACAGTTGTCCCTGGTGCTCTATGACAACGACACGCCGCAAGGCCCGCATCGCTTCTACACCGGCCCGGGGGCCAACGGGCCCGTGCTCGACGGCATGGTCACCCTGCTTCCGCTGTCGCTGTATGGCCGCCAGTGGCTGGCCGAAATCAAGGCCTCCCCCGAATTCTTGAGCCAGCTCAACCTGACCGACCCAACGGTCACGGCCAAGTCCATCATCGGCTTCTCGGCCCTGCTGGCCACCCTGCTGTACTTCTTCTTGCTCAATGGCGAGCAGCGCCGCAAGGCCGCGATCAACGACGCGCGACTGGCAGCCATTGTCGACAGTGCCACCGACGGAATCATAGGCAAGGACCTGAAAGGTATCGTGACCAGCTGGAACCACGCTGCCGAAAGAATCTTCGGCTACGCGAGCAGCACTGCGATAGGCAGACCGCTGAACAGCCTGATCGTGCCCGAGGAGAAGCACGCCGAAGAGTCCGGCGTCCTGGCCAGAATCCTGCACGGCGAAACCATCCCCCTCAAACACACCACGCGACGGCGCAGCGACGGACAGCTGATCGATGTCGCCATCACGGGCTCCCCCATCCGCGATACCGATGGTCGGGTGGTGGGCGCGGCCCAGACCATCCGCGACATCTCGGAACAGGTGGCCGCGGACGAGCGCTTCCAACTGGCGGTGGAAGCCGCCCCCACCGCCATGCTGATGGTGAGCCAGGAGCAGAAAATTCTGCTGACCAATCACAAGACCGAAGAGCTGTTTGGCTACACCAGCGCGGAATTGCTCGGCATGCCGCTGGAGACCTTGATTCCGCACCGCAACCGGCACAACCACGAGCGCAATGTGAGGCACTATCAGTCCAGCCAGAACGCGCGCCCCATGGGCCTTGGCATGGACCTCTTCGGCCTGCACAAGGACGGCCATGAGATCCCCGTGGAAATCGGCCTCAATCCCGTCGCCACACGGCAAGGGCCCACCACACTCGCCTCCATCGCGGACATCTCTCGACGCCGGCAACTCGAGACCCAGCTCCAGACTACGCTGGAGCGGCTGCGCCAGGCGGTCGACGTTGCGGGTCTCGGCGTCTGGGTCTGGAATCTGGCGGACGGACGGCTCACCTGGGACGAACGCATGCTGGCCATTTATGACGTCCCGGCGTCGCTGCGGGACAGCGGCCCTGACTGGGATTTCTGGCGCAGCCGCGTCCACCCCGACGATATCGCGGCGGTGGAAGACAAGCTGCAGCAGCACCTGCATGGCAACGGCATCTACGATCCCGTGTTCCGCATCATCCTCGACTCCGGCGAAGTGCGCTTCATGCAGGCCGCCGCCACCGTGGAACGCAGCGCCGACGGTCTGCCCATGCAGATGGTCGGTATCAACCGCGACATCACCGAGCAGAAGGCGGCGGAGAATCGCATTCTCGAGCTCAACCTG
>JAMNYN010000566.1 GCA_023622805.1 Pseudomonadota bacterium
GGCGTTCAGCGCCAGGATATTGGTCTGGAACGCAATGCCGTCGATCACGCCGATGATGTCGGCGATCTTGCGGCTGCTGTCGTTGATGCCCTTCATGGTGCCCACCACCTGGGCTACCACGTCACCGCCTTGCACTGCCACCGTCGAGGCGCTCAGCGCCAGCTGGTTGGCCTGGCGCGCGTTGTCGGCGTTCTGCCGCACCGTCGAGCCCAGCTGCTCCATCGAGGCCGCGGTTTCTTCCAGAGCGCTGGCCTGCTCTTCCGTGCGGCCCGACAGGTCGCTATTGCCCGAGGCAATCTGCGCGCTCGCCGTGGCAACCGCCTCGGAGCCTTGGCGCACATTGGAGACGATGCGGGCCAGGTTGCCCTGCATCACCGACAGGGCCTGCAACAGTTGGGCCGTCTCGTCCTTGCCCACGATGCGGATGTCCGAAGTCAGGTCGCCGTTGCTGATGGCATCGGCGACGTCGACCGCCCGGCGGATAGGCTGGGTGATGGAGCGCGTGGCCAGCACGCCCAGCAGCAGGCCCACCAGCAAGGCCAGGCCCGCGCCGACGGCCAGCACGACCTGGCTGGTCGTAGCGGACGCATCGGCGGCGGCCTGCACTTCAGCCAGGTTCTTGGCAGCGGCAGCAGCCACGTCGGCCACGGCCTTCAGGTAGTTGTCTGCGAGCGGGCGCAGTTCGGACATCAAGGGACCCGTGACATCGTCGCCCTGTGCCTGGCGCCTTTGCAGCTCCGCGCGAAAATCCGAGTAAATCTTGCGTTGCTTGGCGACTTCCGCCATCAAGGCCTTTTCGCCACTGTCCCGCGCCAAGGATTCGAGCTGGGCCTGGGCCTGGTTGACGAACTCGGAGGCGACCGCCATGTTTTTCTTCAAGGCAGCGAGATAGACAGGATCGCTGCTGCGCATCACGGCGGAGGTACGCACCCAGTTGATCTCGACCGCGGAGGCCCAGCGCTGCGCCAGCAGGCTGCGCTGCATTCCGACCGTGGCAATGGCCTGGTTGGCTTCCTTGAGTGCTTCCAGGCGCCATACGCCCATGCCGGCGATGGCGGCGGTGATCAACAAAATGACCGAAAACGCCAAGGTCAGGCGGGTACCAATTTTCAAGTGAGCGAAGCGCATGGTTTGTCTCTGATAGTTCGCCCCGGTTTGCTGAAAGCCCGGGATCAATGTAATGAATTGTGTAAACACTCTACCGGAGGCGAAAAAGCCCCAGGCCGGCACTGTGCCATTGTGCGGCCAAGGTCAAAGAAGGGGGGGGGGCGCGAGAACTGATGCGCAGCGGTCGCAGGCGGAATACCCGCTGCGCAGCCGCCGAGTGCCGATCCTGCCGGGATCGGATGGCTTGCCCGCCGCCCTGGCAGGCAAGCGTGCGGTGTCAGGCCACCGCGGCCTTGAGCAAGCCCATGTCGGCCGAGCTCAGCAGCGCTTCGATGTCCATGACGATGAGCATGCGCTCGTCCACATTGGCAATGCCCTTGATGAAGGATTCATCGACCAGGGACTGGAACTGGGGCGTGGGACGGATGGCGTCCAGAGGCAGGTTGACCACGTCGGCCACCGAGTCCACGACCACGCCGAGCACGGTCTCGGCGACGTTCAGAATGATCACGACGGTGAACGCCGTGTACTCGACCGTGGGGCAGCCGAGCTTCATGCGCAGGTCGACGATGGGCACGATCACGCCACGCAGATCGACCACGCCCTTGATGAAATCGGGCGCATGGGCCAGGCGCGTAGGCGTCTCGTACGAGCGGATTTCCTGCACTCGCAGGATGTCGATGCCGTACTCTTCCTTGCCCAGCTGGAACGTCAGGAACTCGGCCTTGGCCACCTGGGCTGCGGAGTGGGAAGAGGTGCGCGAACGCATGGCGCCCGAGGAGGAAAGATTCGAAAGCATGGTGATTCCCTTGGGTTGATAGCGCCTGGGGTACCGAGGTACACGGGCAATGCAAAGCAGCGCCAGCCCGGATCCCGGCGCGCAGACCATGGGTGTGCACACAGGGGCCAACGGAGACTTAACAGGTCTAATTACATATTGTCACTAAATTTCATGACTACGCCAACCGAGAAGGGTTTTCACCCCCCTCGCCTGGCGGCCGTTCACATGGCTTAGAACGACTCCCAGTCGCCTTCGGCCGGGCTGCGCCCGCCGGCCACCGAGGTCGGCGCGAGGGCCGGTGCCGCAGACGCCGCCACAGGCTGGGGCTTGACCGCCGGCCGCCGTACCGCAGGGCCGGCCACGACACGGGCCTGAGGCCGCGGGCTGGGCACGCGCGCCGCGCCGCTCGCTGCCCCGACCTGCGTGCCAGACCCCAGGCGGAACACCGCCACGGCGTCGACCAGCTCCTGCGCCTGGCGCTGCAGGCTGTCGGCCGCGGCCGCGCTTTGCTCCACCAGCGCCGCATTCTGCTGCGTGGTCTGGTCCATCTGCACGATGGCTTCGCCGACCTGGGCCACGCCCGTGCTCTGCTCGCTGCTGGCCGCGCTGATCTCGCCCATGATGTCCGTCACCCGGCGGATCGCGCTCACCCCTTCGGTCATGGTCTCGCGGGCCGGGTCCGCCAGCGTGGACCCCTGCTCCACGCGCTCCACGCTGGCCATGATCAGGCCCTTGATTTCCTTGGCGGCTTCGGCACTGCGCTGCGCGAGGCTGCGCACTTCGCTGGCCACCACCGCAAAGCCCCGGCCCTGCTCGCCCGCGCGCGCCGCTTCCACGGCGGCGTTCAGCGCCAGGATATTGGTCTGGAAC
>JAMNYN010000094.1 GCA_023622805.1 Pseudomonadota bacterium
AAGCGGTGAAAAGCGAAATGCTGGCGGCCATTCCCGGCCAGAAGCTGTTCGACCAGCTGACGGCTTCGGCCGAAAGCCTGATGACCGAAGCCCGCGCCTTTGCCGAGAAGATCGCCGACCAGCGGCCGCTGCCACTGGTGCGCGACCTGCCGTGCAAACACCCCCAGGCCGAAGCCTATCTGCAGTTCGCCCGCAATATGGTCAAGGGCATGGCCAAGAACTTCCCTGCGCCCGGCAAGTGCGTCGATGCGGTCGCCGCGTCGGTGGGCAAGTTCGACGCCGGCATGCAGGTCGAGCGCGAGCTGTTTACCCAGCTGATGTTCACGCCCGAGTCGCGCGCCCTGCGCCACCTGTTCATGGCCGAGCGCGCAGCCTCCAAGATTGCCGACGTGCCGTCCAATACCCCCATACGCGAGATCCGCAGCGTGGGCGTGATCGGTGCCGGCACCATGGGCGGCGGCATTGCGATGAACTTCCTCAACGCAGGCATTCCCGTGACCATGCTGGAAACCAAGCAGGAAGCGCTGGACCGCGGCGTGGCCACCATCCGCAAGAACTACGAAGCCCAGGTCAAGAAGGGCAAGCTCAAGCCCGAGAAGTACGAAGAGCGCATGGCGCTGCTCAAGACCACGCTGTCCTATGACGACCTCAAGCAGGCCGACCTGATCATCGAAGCCGTGTTCGAAGAGCTGGGCGTCAAGGAAATCGTGTTCAAGCAGTTGGACGCCGTGGCCAAGCCCGGCGCCATCCTGGCATCGAACACCTCGACGCTGGACGTGGACAAGATCGCGGCCTTCACCCAGCGTCCCCAGGACGTGGTGGGCATGCACTTCTTCAGCCCGGCCAATGTGATGAAGCTGCTGGAAGTGGTGCGCGGCAAGCACACGGGCAAGGACGTTCTGGCCACGGTGATGCAGCTGGCCAAGAAGATCAAGAAGACGGCCGTGGTCTCGGGGGTCTGCGACGGCTTCATCGGCAACCGCATGATCGAGCAGTACAGCCGCCAGGCCGGCTTCCTGCTCGATGAAGGCGCAACGCCCCAGCAGGTCGACAAGGCCATCGAGAAGTTCGGCTTTGCGATGGGACCGTTCCGCATGGGCGATCTGGCGGGCAACGACATCGGCTGGGCGATTCGCAAGCGCCGCGCCGTAGAGCGTGCCGACATGAAGTACAGCCGCACGGCCGACAAGCTCTGCGAACTGGGCCGCTACGGCCAGAAGACCGGTGCCGGCTGGTACGACTACCAGGCGGGCAAGCGCGATGCCATCGTCTCGCCCGTGGTGACGCAGATGATAGAAGCCCACCGTGCCGCCGAAGGCATCACGCCGCGCAAGATCTCCGACGAGGAAATCGTGCAGCGCCTGGTGTTCTCGCTGGTCAACGAAGGCGCGCACATCCTGGAAGACGGCATCGCCGGCAAGTCCGGTGACATCGACATGGTCTACCTCACGGGCTATGGCTTCCCCATTCACCGTGGCGGCCCCATGCACTACGCCGGGGAAGTGGGCCTGATCAACGTGGTCCAGGCCATGCACCGCTTTGCGAAGAATCCGCGGGACGACGCGGCTTTCTGGCAACCCGCGCCACTGCTGGCACGGTTGGCCGCCGAAGGCAAGACCTTCTCCTGAAGCGCCGCCAGACGAACCGAATTTCCAAGGATATTCCATGACCTCCGCAGTGATTGTTTCCACCGCTCGCACCCCTTTGGCCAAAAGCTGGAAGGGCTCTTTCAACATGACCCACGGCGCGACGCTGGGCGGCCATGCCGTGCGCCATGCCGTGCAGCGCGCCGGCATTGATGCCGCCGCCGTCGACGACGTCATCATGGGCTGCGCCACGCCCGAAGGCGCGACCGGCGCCAACATCGCGCGCCAGATCGCGCTGGCTGCCGGCCTGCCCGTGACCACCTCGGGCATGACCATCAACCGCTTCTGCTCTTCCGGACTGCAGACCATTGCCACCGCGGCCCAGCGCATCATCGCCGGCGAAGGCGAGGTCTACGTGGCCGGCGGCGTCGAGTCCATCTCCTGCGTGCAGCAGGAAATGAACCACCACATGCTGCAGGATCCGGCGCTGCTGCGCAGCAAACCCGAAATCTACTGGAGCATGCTGCAGACTGCCGAAACCGTGGCCAAGCGCTACGGCATAGGCCGCGAAGCCATGGACGAGTACGGTGCGGGCAGCCAGCAAAAAGCCTGCGCCGCCCAGGCCGCGGGCCTGTTCGACGCGGAGATCGCGCCCATCACCGTCACCGCCGGCGTCGTCGACAAGCTGCGCGGCCTGATCACGCGCGAAGTCACGGTCTCCAAGGACGAAGGCACGCGCGAAGGCACGACCTTGGAAGCCATCAGCGGCCTGCGCAGCGCACTGCCCGGCGGTCTGATCTCGGCCGGCAATGCCAGCCAGTTCTCCGACGGCGCGGGCGCCTGCGTGCTGGTCAGCGAAGACTATGCGGGCCGCCATGGCCTCAAGCCCCTGGGCCGTTTCCTGGGCTTTGCGGTCGCGGGCTGCGAGCCTGACGAGATGGGCATTGGCCCGGTGTTCGCCGTGCCCAAGGTGCTCAAGAAGCTGGGCCTCACGGTGCAGGACATCGACCTGTGGGAGCTCAACGAAGCCTTTGCCGTGCAGGTGCTGTACTGCCGCGACAAGCTGGGCATTCCGGCCGATCGCCTGAACGTCAACGGCGGCGCCATCGCCCTGGGCCACCCCTATGGCGTGTCGGGCCAGCGCCTGACGGGCCACGCGCTGATC
>JAMNYN010000310.1 GCA_023622805.1 Pseudomonadota bacterium
AGCACTGCCTCGGTGTCAATGCCCATCTTGTTGAAGATGATGGCCAGCTCATTGATGAGGGCAATGTTCAAATCGCGTTGGGTGTTTTCAATCACCTTGGCGGCTTCGGCGACTTTGATGCTGCTTGCCTTGTGGGTGCCTGCTGTGATGATTTCGTTGTAGAGCGCATCCACCAGGTCGGCCACTTCGGGCGTGGAGCCGGAAGTCACCTTTTTGATGGTAGTGACGCGGTGTTCCTTGTCACCGGGGTTGATGCGCTCAGGGCTGTATCCGGCAAAGAAGTCCTCGTTGAACTTCAGGCCCGAGAACTTTTCGAGCACAGGCACGCAGTCTTCCTCGGTAGCGCCTGGATAAACGGTGGATTCATAAATCACGATGTCACCGCGCTTGAGAACTTTGCCCACGGTTTCGCTCGCCTTGATCAGCGGTGTGAGGTCAGGGCGCTTGTGTTCGTCAATGGGCGTGGGCACGGTGACGATGAAGCAGTTGCACTCGCGCAAGTCGTCCAACTGTGTGGTAAAGCGCAGGTGTTGGGCTGCGCGCAATTCGTCGGGCTCCGTCTCCAGGGTGTGGTCGTGGCCGGCTTGAAGTTCTGCAATGCGCTTGGCATTGATATCAAAACCCAGCACATTGCGCTTTTTGCCGAATTCGACGGCCAGTGGCAGTCCTACGTAGCCGAGTCCGATGATGGCGATGTTCACTTGGTTCAGGTTCATGTTTGAGGTAGCGAGGTTTGCTATAAAAACTGTGGGGTCAGGGCCGTCAAGGCTGGGCGCGGCAGGTGAGTGCATGCGCCGTTGGCAATAGATGAATGTGGTTTGACCGGGGCCGGACGGCGGTGTGTGCGATGTCTCTCGACAGGGCTGAAAAATTGCACCTTATCCGCTCATCCTTTGACGGGCTTTGGGCGAATCGGTGATGAAGTGCAGCGGCCTGGTGCTCTCTCTTCGGCGAGGCAAGCGAACAAGCTTTCCCGGTGCGCGAAGGTTGGAAGAGGCATGGCCTCCGTCTTTCGCAGGCCATGCCAAACGCCTAGACGGCAGCCCGTTGGCCGGGCGGCGTGGAGACCATGACTTCCGCTCCACCAAACCGCCTTTCGCGCCCGGCGTACCAGGCCAGGGCCTGGTCCAGCAGCGCGGCATTGAAGTCTGGCCACAGGGCGGGCGTGAAATACAGCTCGGTATAGGCGCTTTGCCAGAGCATGAAGTTGCTGATGCGTACTTCACCGCCGGTGCGTATCAGCAGGTCGGGGTCTGGCGCATCGCCCAGGCTCAGGTAGGGGTGCAGTGCTTCTTCCGTTAGTTCGCTTGCGCTTGCACCGGGGTGATCGGTGTGCCAGGCCTGCATGGCCTGGAGCATGTCCCAGCGGCCTCCGTAGTTGGCAGCCACAGTGAGCGTGAGTTCGGTGTTGCCGGCCGTCATTTCCTCGACATGCGTCATGAGCTTTTGCAGCCGGGTGTCGAACGCGCTGCGGTCGCCGATGACTTTGAGGCGTATGCCGTGCCTATGCATGTCGCTGGCCTCCTTGTGCAGGTAGCGCACAAACAGGCCCATGAGGCTGCTCACTTCGTCTTGCGGGCGTTTCCAGTTTTCGGTGCTGAAGGCAAACACGGTGAGGTGGCGCACGCCGCGCGCAAGGCAGGCTTCCACCAGGCCGCGCACGCGCTTGGCGCCGCGCGCGTGGCCAATGGCTTTGGGCACGCAGTGTTCGCGCGCCCAGCGGCGGTTGCCGTCCATGATGACCGCAATGTGCTGGGGCATGGCGGTAGGCGGCGCTTCGGTCGTGTGGGGTGGGGGCTTGGGCATCGGCATGGGCATCAGTACTGGTAGTTGGTGTAACGGTACTTGCCGTACTTGGAGCCCAGCCCATAGCCATAGCGCCGCTTGCTGACATTCAGGCCGTTGAAGATCACGCCGCGCGTTGCCACGCCGCTTTGCGTCAGGCGCTTGACCGACTCCTGCAACTCACCCAGGCTGGTGACTTCGGCGCGGGCCACCATGAACACGGCGCCGACTTGCGGGGCCAGGATCGCGGTGTCGGAGGCTGCCAGCACCGGTGGGGTATCGATGAGCACCAGATCGTACTCGTTGGCCAACTGCTTGAGCAGGGTCTGCAGGGCCGGTGTCATCAGCAGCTCTGCGGGGTTGGGCGGCAGGGTGCCGGTGGACAAAAAGTCCACATTGGGCATCACGTTGCGGCGCAGCGCGTCGGCCAGGGGCAGGCTGCCGCTGATCACTTCGCTCAAGCCGCCTTCGCGGCGCTGGCCGAAGTACTGGTTGAGGTAGCCTTTGCGCAGGTCGGCGTCAATCAACAACACTTTTTTATCGGCGGCGCCCAGCACGGCAGCAAAGTTGACGCTGGTGAAAGATTTACCAATGCCGGGCGTGGGGCCGGTGATCAGCACCATGTTGTTGCTGGCGTCGAGCATGGCGAATTGCAAGGCCGTGCGCAGGCTGCGCAAGCTTTCCACCACCGGGTCTTGTGGGTCTATCACCGCGAGTACATGATTGCCGCGCGTCTTGTCCTTGATGGCCTTGGTTTGCAGCGCCTGGGCATCTGAATGCGGCACGGTGGCAAACACATGCAGGCCTGCATGCTGCTCGATGTCCGACGGGTCGGTGATACCGGCGCGCAGGCTGTTGCGTACAAAAGCCAGCGCCAGACCGGCGAGCTGGCCTTGCACGCCAGCCCGGGCAAGAATCACGGCGCGTTGGGTTTTGAGGGAACTCTCGGGTGATACAGCTACGTC
>JAMNYN010000410.1 GCA_023622805.1 Pseudomonadota bacterium
TGTTCGTCAGCACCGTGGGCTCGAAGAAATACGGGCCCAGCGCGGACTGCTGGCCGCCCAGGCGCAGTTGCGCGCCCTTGGCGACGGCATCGGCGACATGCTGCTGGGCCTTGCGCACTGCGGCGGCGTTGATCATCGGGCCGTGGGTGACGCCGGGCGTGAGGCCGTTGCCCAGCTTGAACTGGGCCACGGCGGACACCACGCGTTCGGCCACCTGTTCGTAGATGCTTGCGTGCACATAGATGCGGTTGGCGCAGACACAGGTCTGGCCCACATTGCGGAACTTGGAGGCCAGGATGCCGGCCACGGCCTTGTCGATGTCGGCGTCCTCGAAAACGATCAGCGGTGCGTTGCCGCCCAGCTCCAGCGAGAGCTTCTTCACCGTGCCGCTGCACTGCTGCATCAGCAGGCGGCCGGTCTGGGTCGAGCCCGTGAAGCTGAGCTTGCGCACCGTATCGCTTTCACACAGGGCCTGGCCTATGGCCTTGGGGTCGCCGGTCAGCACCTGGAAGACGCCTGCGGGGATGCCGGCTTCCAGGGCCAGCACGCCCAGGGCCAGGGCGCTGAACGGCGTGCTTTCCGCGGGCTTGAGCACCATGGCGCAGCCGGCGGCCAGGGCCGGGCCGGCCTTGCGGGTGATCATCGCGGCCGGGAAATTCCAGGGCGTGATGGCCGCGCAGACGCCTATGGGCTGCTTGATCACCAGCAACTGCTGGGCGGCGTTGGGCGACTGCAGGATCTCGCCATCGATGCGCTTGCTTTCCTCGCTGAACCATTCGATGAACGAGGCCGCGTAACCCACTTCGCCCTTGGCTTCGGCCAGGGGCTTGCCTTGCTCCAGCGTCATGATGCGGGCCAGGTCGTCCTGGTGCGCAAGCAGCAGCTCGTACCAGCGGCGCAGTATGGTCGCGCGCTGCTTGCCCGTCAGGGCGGCCCAGGGCTTCATGGCGCGCTCGGCGGCGGCGATGGCCGCAACGGTTTCGGCGTGGCCCAGTTGCGGCACATGGCCGATCAGCTCGCCCGTGGCCGGGTTGTGCACGGCGATACGGGGGCCGTCGCCCACTTCCTGCCAGCCGGTGGCGAGCAGGCAGGCTTGGCGAAACAGGTCGGGGCGTTGCAGGGATAAAGACATGGCGTGGGGGAATGAAAGAAAAAAAGGCCCGGGCCGGGGAGCAGCCAAGGCCGGAAAGTGACGGGGCCGGTGCAGCAGCCCCTGGGCTCAGCGGCCCTGGATGAGTGCGTCGAGCAGGTCCAGCGCGCGGTCGAACAGCGCATCCTCGATGGTCAAGGGGTAGAGGAAGCGCACGACGTTGCCGTACATGCCGCAGGTCAGCAGCAGCAGGCCTTGGGCCATGGCGGCCTGGACCAGGGCATTCACGCGCTCGGCATCGGGCACGCCGTTCTTGCGGAACTCGATTGCCACCATGGAGCCCAGGCCGCGCACATCGGCGATGCCTGCGTCCGCCGCCTGCAGGGTGCGCAGACGGGCCTGCAGCTTGCTGCCCAGGGCTTGGGCGCGGGCGCAGAGCTTTTCGTCTTCAATGATGTCCAGCACGGCATGCGATGCGGCCACGGCCAGGGGGTTGGCTGCGTAGGTGCCGCCCAGGCCGCCGGGGTGGGGTGCGTCCATGATCTCGGCGCGGCCCACGACGCCGGAGATGGGCATGCCGCCGCCCAGGCTCTTGGCCATGGTGATCAGGTCGGCCTTCACGCTGTGGTGCTCCATCGCGAACATCTTGCCCGTGCGGCCGAAACCGGTCTGCACTTCATCGGCGATGAGCAGCATGCCGTGCTGGTCGCAGAGCTTGCGCAGGCCTTCCATCAGTGCAGGCGGCGCGGGATTGAAGCCGCCTTCGCCCTGCACCGGCTCGATGATGATGGCGGCCACGCGTTTGGGGTCCACATCCACCTTGAACAGCATTTCCAGCGCGGCCAGCGAGTCGCTGACTTCCACGCCCTGCATGGGGCTGGGGAAGGGCACGTGGTAGACGTCGCCGACCATGGTGCCGAAGCCCCCCTTGTAGGGCATGACCTTGCCGGTCAGCGTCAGGCCCATCAGCGTGCGGCCGTGGAACGCGCCGTTGAAGGCGATCACGGCCGAGCGGCCCGTGGCGTAGCGGGCGATCTTCACGGCGTTTTCCACGGCTTCGGCGCCGGTGGTGAAGAACGCAGTCTTGGCCGGGCCGGCGATGGGGGCCAGCGCATTGAGGCGTTCGGCCAGCGCGATGGCGCTTTCGTACGGCACGATCTGGTAGGCCGTGTGCGTGAAGTGGCCCAGTTGCTCCTGGATGGCCGCGACGACCCGCGGATGGCGGTGGCCGGTGTTGAGCACGGCGATGCCGGCGGCGAAGTCTATGTATTGCGTGCCTTCGACATCGGTGATCAGCGCGTTGTCGGCCTGCGCTGCATGGAAGTCACACATGACGCCGACGCCGCGGGGAGCGGCTGCGAGACGGCGTTGTTTGAGGTCGGCGTTGGTGCTCATGGTGTTCACAGTAAAACGTTGAAGTGATCTCATTAGAAGCCTGAATTGGCTCATTGGACTAGGCCACTTTGGCGTCAGAATATGGTGCCAATTGGATGGTGGCGCGGAATGCCGCAACAACGCAGGAAAAGACGGACTTATGCAATCAGTGTGCGCCGACCTGGTGCTGCAAATGGGGTGGGAACGTGGGGCCGGGAAGGGCTTGACGCAGCGCTTGAGCGCCTGCCTGCGCCAGGCCATTTCCGACCGGGTGCTGGAACCC
>JAMNYN010000087.1 GCA_023622805.1 Pseudomonadota bacterium
CAGGAACTGAGAGGCGTGCCATGAACGATGTTTCCGTCATTGACCGATTCCTCAACGTCTTCTCGCGCTACATCGATTCCGGTTTCGGTCTGCTGGGTGGCGAAGTCGCGTTTCTCACCGCGACGCTGGTGGTGATCGACATGACGCTGGCCGGGCTGTTCTGGGCCATGAGCCATGCCAGCGGTGGCGGGGACGACATCATTGGCAAGCTTATCAAGAAGGTGCTGTACGTAGGCGCATTCGCCTACATCATCGGCAACTTCAACCTGCTGGCCGGCATCGTGTTCCGTTCCTTTGCCGGCTTGGGGCTGATGGCATCGGGTTCGACCATCACCCAGGCCGAGTTCCTGCAGCCGGGGCGGCTGGCCAAGGTCGGCATCGATGCCGGGGCACCGATCCTGGCGCAGATCAGTGCCATGGCTGGCTTCCCCGAGGTGTTCGTGAACCTCGATGCCATCGCGGTGATGCTGCTGGCCTGGCTGGTGGTGGTCATGAGCTTTTTCGTGCTGGCGGTGCAGCTCTTCGTCACGTTGATCGAGTTCAAGCTGACCACGCTCGCCGGCTTCGTGCTGGTGCCGTTCGCGTTGTGGAATAAGACCTCGTTTCTCGCCGAAAAAGTGCTGGGCAACGTGGTGTCGTCCGGCATCAAGGTGCTAGTGCTGGCCGTGATCGTCGGCATCGGCACGGGGTTGTTTGCCGAGTTCCAGATTGCACCGGATGAGCCTTCCATCGACCACGCGCTGGTCGTGATGCTCGCTGCGATGTCGCTGCTGGCCCTGGGAACCTTCGGGCCAGGCATCGCCACGGGCCTGGTGTCGGGTGCGCCGCAGTTGGGTGCGGGCGCTGTGGCCGGAACCGCGTTAGGTGTCGCGGGAGCAGCGGTCGCCGTAGGTGCTGCCGCCACGGGTGTCGGTAGCGCCGTTGCTGCCGGTGCGCGCATGGCACCGGGTGCCGCAAAGATGGCAGCCAGTGGTGCCAGCTCGATGGCCTCGACTGCCAGCAGCGCGAAGTCTGCGTACCAGGCCGGTTCTGTCGGGGCGGGTGGCGGACTCAAGGGTGCGGCGGCAGGCTTGGGCAACGTCGCCAAGACGGGCGCGCAAGCGGTGGGGCAAAAGGTCGCCGCTGGAGCCAAGTCGATGAAGGACCGGACTGCAGCGGCCATGAAGCCGGATGCCCCGGCATCTGGGACTGGCGCCGGTACTGGTTCCGGTTCGACCAGCACAGCCAATGGCCCGGCCGCTCAAGGCGGCAACGATGCCGCACCCACTGATACCCAACAACCCGCTTGGGCCAAGAGCCTGCACCGGCGCCAGCAGATCAGCCATGCCGCTTCGACCGTCGCCCACACGCTGCGCGGTGGAGACGGCGGCGGCTCGGGCAGTAGCCCCAGCCTGCGCGACCCCTCGGATTCCTAAGGAGAACATCTCATGCGATTCAAACGTTCATTGGTGCGCTATGCGGACACGCCGCAGCCTGCCACCCCGTACCAATCCGCCGAACAGGTCTGGGACGACCGTATCGGTTCGTCTCGCGTGCAGGCAAAGAATTGGCGGTTGATGGCCTTCGGTTGTCTGGTGCTGGCCTCGCTGATGGCGGGCGGCCTGGTCTGGCGCTCGGCGCAATCCATCGTCACGCCCTTTGTGGTGGAGGTGGACAGCGGCGGGCAGGTGCGCACTGTCGGTGAAGCGGCCACGCCGTACAAGCCCAATGATGCGCAGACGGCGCACCACCTGGGGCGCTTCATCACGCTGGTGCGCTCACTGTCCATCGACCCCATCGTCGTGCGGCAGAACTGGCTGGATGCCTACGACTACACCACCGACCGGGGTGCGGCGGTACTCAACGACTACGCACGCGCCAACGATCCCTTTGCCCGCATCGGCAAGGAGTCGGTGACGGTGCAGATCACCAGCATCGTGCGCGCCAGCGATGCCTCGTTCAACGTGCGCTGGACCGAGCGTCGCTATGTCAACGGCACCGCCGCTGGACTGGAGCGCTGGACGGCGGTTGTGTCCGTCGTCCTGCAAACGCCACGCACCGAAGAGCGGTTGCGCCGCAATCCGCTGGGCATCTACGTCACTGGGTTGTCGTGGAGCCGTGAACTTGATTCTTCCGAAGGAACCAAACCATGAAACCGTCTTTGCGCATTTACGTATTTCTGTCTCTACTGATCGCCACATCCATGACCCTCTCGGGTTGCGCCACGCAGGGCAAGCCGCCGCCAACCATCACGCTCGATGAGCCGGTTGCGGCGCAGCCGGTGCCGGAGTTGCCCAAGCCCATCGAGGTGGTCGCGGTTCCGCAACCCTTGCCATTGCCCGAGCAATTGAAGCTGTTGCCGAATGAGCTGGAGGCCAAGACAGCGCCTGAATCGACCGACGAGAAGGTACGCGTCACACGGGCCAATCAAGAGGCCCGAATCGCGCCCACCCGTGAGGGCTACGTTAATGCGATCCAGGTCTGGCCATTCACCGATGGTGCGCTGTACCAGGTCTATGCCAGTCCGGGCCGGGTGACGGTCGTGTCGCTCCAGCCGGGCGAGGAACTGGTGACGGTCGCCGCTGGCGACACCGTGCGCTGGATCGTGGGTGACACATCCAGTGGCGCGGGGGCCAGTCTGCGCGTAAGTGTGCTGGTCAAGCCCACGCGCAGCGGCCTCAAAACCAATCTGGTTGTGACGACCAACCGGCGCACCTACCTGATTGAGCTGACCTCGACCGAGAAGGCCTGGATGGCATCCGTGTCC
>JAMNYN010000372.1 GCA_023622805.1 Pseudomonadota bacterium
CCAGCGCTTCGAGCTGCTCAGCCGTCAACTTGACGGCCGCGCCGCGCAGGTCCTCATCCAGATGCTTGCGCTGCGTGGTTCCCGGCAAGGCGATCACATGCTCGCCCTGGCGCAAGACCCAGGCGATGGCCAGCGTGGCCAGGCTGCAATCGGCCTGCTCGGCGATCTCGCGCATGGGGGCCAGCAGCCGCACGTTGCGCGCGTAGTTCTCGGCCGAGAAACGCGGCATGGCCGAGCGCACGTCCTTTTCGCCCAGCGTGGCCACATCCAGGATGCCGCCGAGAAAGCCGCGTCCCAGCGGGCTGAATGCCACGTAGGCGATGCCCAGCTCGGCGCAGCGCTGCAAGGTGCCCAGCTCGGCATTGCGCGACCACAGCGAATACTCGCTTTGCAGCGCCGTGATCGGGTGCTCGCGGTGCGCGCGGTTCAGCGTCTCGACCGAGACTTCCGACAGGCCCAGCGCGCGCACCTTGCCCTCCTGCAGCAGACGGCCCATTTCGCCCACCGATTCCTCGATGGGCACGGACTTGTCCCAGCGGTGCAGGTAGTAGAGATCGATCACGTCGGTGCCCAGGCGCTTGAGGCTGTCTTCGCAATTGCGCCGCAGCGTGGCGGGACGGCCGTCGATCACACGGCGCGTCACGCCGTCGTCACCGACCACGCCCGCCATGCCGCCCTTGCTGCACAGCGTGATGCGCTCACGGTGCGGGGCCAGCACCGGGCCGACCAGGCTTTCGTTGGCGCCGAAACCGTAGAGCGCAGCCGTGTCAAACAGCGTCACGCCCTGGTCCAGGGCATGGGCCAGCAACTCGCGGCCCTGCTCGGCGCTGGGCGGCGTACCGTAGGCGTGGTTGAGGTTCATGCAGCCCAGACCGACGGAAGTCACGTCGAAAGAGCCGATTTTGCGTGTCTGCATGGGTCAATCCTTGAAAAGGCAAAGCCAGCGCATGCTGTTTCGCGTGCGCTGGCCGTGGGGTGGCGGGGTCAAGCAAGCTTGCCCGAAACTTTAGCTCAATTGCTGTTCAAGCTTATGCAGCACCTGATAGCAGGGCAGGACCTGGGCCACGCTGGCGTTGGGCTCGCGGCCTTCGCGGATGGCGGCGAAGAATTCGCGGTCCTGCAGCTCGATGCCGTTCATGGACACCGCGACCTGGGACACGTCGATCTTCTCTTCCTTGCCAGTGAACAAGTCATCGTAGCGTGCCAGATAGGTGCCGGTATCGCCGATGTAGCGGAAATAAGTGCCCAGCGGGCCGTCGTTGTTGAACGACAGGCTCAGCGTGCAGATTGCGCCGTTGGCGGCCTTGAGCTGGATGCTCATGTCCATGGCGATGCCCAGCACGGGATGGATGGGCCCCTGGATGGCATTGGCCTGCACGATGGGGCTGCCGGCCTGGTAGGTGAACAAGTCCACGGTGTGGGCTGCGTGGTGCCACAGCAGGTGGTCGGTCCAGCTGCGCGCCTGGCCCAGGGCGTTGGTATTGGTGCGGCGGAAGAAATAGGTCTGCACATCCATCTGCTGCAGATTCAGCTCGCCCGCGGCGATCTTGTGGTGCACCCACTGGTGGCTGGGGTTGAAGCGGCGCGTGTGACCGCACATCGCGACCAGGCCCGTTGCCTTCTGGGCAGCGACCACGGCTTCGGCGTCGGCCAAGCTGTCGGCCATGGGGATCTCGACCTGCACATGCTTGCCCGCCTGCAGGCACTGGATGGCCTGGGCGGCGTGCATTTGTGTGGGCGTGCACAGGATCACGGCATCGACTTCGGCCAGCGCCAGGCTGTCGGCGAGGTCGGTGGTGACATGCGCGATGCCGTACTGCTTGGCGACTTCGCGCGTCTTTTCCAGGTCGCGGCTCACCAGGGAGACGACTTCGACGCCGTCAATGTTCTTGATGCCGTCGAGGTGCTTGATGCCGAAGGCGCCGGCGCCGGCCAGCGCCACTTTGATGGTCTTGCTCATTGGTTCTCCAGGATCAGGTGGCCCACGGCCGTGTTCGATGCAGGCACATGGTAGAAGCGGTGCGCGACCTTGGGCACGGGCGCGGGGCTGTCGATGTCGGACATGGCTCCGCGGGCAATCAGCCACATCACCAGCTCAATGCCTTCCGAGCCGGCTTCGCGCACATAGTCGATGTGCGGCATCTTGGACAGGCCATGGGGGTTGTCGACCAGGCGGTCGAGGAAGTTCAGGTCCCATTCCTGGTTGATCAGGCCGGCGCGCGCGCCCTGCAACTGGTGGCTCATGCCACCCGTGCCCCAGATGTGCACGTTCAGGTCTTCGTCATAGCTTTCCACGGCCTTGCGAATGGCGCGGCCCAGGTTGAAGCAGCGCTGACCCGAAGGCACGGGGTATTGCACGACGTTGACGGCGAACGGAATCACCGGGCAGGGCCAGCCTTGCTCGGCCGTGGGCTGGCCGCACATCAGCGACAGCGGCACGGTCAGACCGTGGTCCACGTCCATCTTGTTGACGATGGTCAGGTCGAAATCCTGCTGGATCACCGAATGGGCGATGTGCGAAGCCAGGTCCGGGTGGCCGATCACGGTGGGCACGGGGCGCGGGCCCCAGCCTTCGTCGGCCGGCGTGAAGCGGTCCGCCGTGCCGATGGCGAAAGTCGGAATCATGTCCAGGCTGAACGCCGTCGCGTGGTCGTTGTAGACCAGGAAAATCACGTCGGGCTTGTTGTCCTTCATCCACTGCTTGGAAGGCTCATAGCCCTTGAACAGCGGCTGCCAGTATTCCTCC
>JAMNYN010000577.1 GCA_023622805.1 Pseudomonadota bacterium
TCGGCAACGAGGAGCAAAAGCAGTGCTGGCTGCCCAGGATATGCAGCGGCGAGACCATCATGGCCATTTCCACGACGGAACCCGGCACAGGCTCCGACCTGAAGTCGATGCTCACCAGCGCCGTGCGCGACGGCGACCAGTAGGTCATCAACGGCAGCAAGACCTTCATCCGCAACGGTCTGAACTGCGCAAGGCGCTGGCCAGGCGCGCAACGCGATCGCCGAAGCTGCGAAAGCTCTGGCGCCGCCCGTGCAACACCGTGGCAGTCTGTTCGGGCGTGGCCTGGATAGAGCGCCGCAAAGCGAGGGTCATGGACATGGGGCGAAGCTTTCCATCAAGGCGCTGAATGCCAGTAAAGCATGCGCATTGACCTGGCTCAGAACCCCTTTCGGGGGGAGTCCTCGGCTATTCGTGCGCCGCGCCGTGGTGGGGCTGCGGGCCGCTCAGCGTGATCCAGGTCAATGCCACGCCGACCAGCGCGCCACTGGCCATGCCCACCACCATAGGCAGGGGCTTGCCGTTGGAAAAGTAACCCACGATCTGCATGGCGGCCGCACCCGTCAGCATTTGCAGCGTGCCCAGCAAGGCCGAGGCGGTGCCGGCGATCGCGCCGTGCTCTTCCAGCGCCAGCACCGACGTGGTGGGAATCACCAGTCCCATCAAGGCGCTGGCGATGAAGTACAGCCCGATGAGCACCGCCAGTTGCTCACCACCGAGCAGGTAGTACGCCAGCAAGGACGCCATGACCACACCCGAGCCCGTGGCGGCCGCCTTGACCACGCGCACCAGCCCGAAACGTTGGCCCAGCTGGCCCGTGAACTGGGATGCGCCGATAAAGGCGAAGGCATTCAAGCCAAACGCCAGGCTGTACTGTGTGGACGTCAAGCCGTAGTGATTGATCAGCACAAAGGGCGAGCCGGCCAGATAGACGAAGAAGCCCGCCATGGCGCTGCCGCCAATCAGCACCAGGCCCAGGTAATGCCGGTCGCGCAACAAGACGCCATAGGCCTTGAGGGCTCCGCTCAAGCTGCTTTCCAGCCGCGCTTGCGCAGTACGGGTCTCTTCCATGCCGCGCCAGATGGCCACCAGGCCCAGCACGGCAGCCACCGTCACCACCCAGAATACACCGCGCCAGCTGGTCAAGGCAATCACGGCACTGCCCGCCAGAGGCGCCAGAATGGGCGAGACGCTGAAGACCAGCATCAGCAGCGACATCATGCGTGCCGCCGCGTGGCCGGTATACAGATCACGCACCACGGCCCGCGGCACGGCCATGCAGGCCGCGGCCCCCAGGCCTTGCACCAGGCGAAACGCGACCAGCATCTCTATGCTGGTGGCCAACGCACAGCCCACGCTGGCCGCAGCAAACACGACCAGACCAAAGAACAGGGGCGGCTTGCGGCCCACCATATCGGACACCGGTCCGTACAGCAGTTGGCCCAGACCAATGGACAGGAAAAACGCCGTCAGGCTGGCTTGCACCGCCCCGACCTCCGCCCCCAGGCTGCTGCCGATCTGGGGCAGCGCGGGCAAATACATATCGATGGCAAAAGGGCCGATGGCCGACAACAAACCCAGAATCAAAACCAGGCGCAGGGAAACAGTAGATTGCATAGGGGGGCCATTGTCGCGGCAACCGGGATTGCGTGCTGGGCCCCGTTTATCCACGCAGCAATGCCACCACCCTGCAGGAGTAGGGTCACATCCAGGCAATGCGAGCAACATCCATGTTCTCACTCCACGAGACAGAGATCGCACAATGCATAGCCCCGCACTCCCAGAAGCCACGCGCCGCCTGGTGCACACCCGAAAAATCGAATGCCACGGCTACGTGCGCGCCGATGGAATGATGGAAGTGGAAAGCGTCATGCGCGACATCTCGGACGCAGGCTCCGACCTGTTCTTCAAAACGCTGGCCCCCGGTGAAGACCTGCACCACATGCGGATCACGCTGACGCTGGACCTCAGTCTGGTGATTCATCAAGTACAGGTGCGCACGCTGGCCGCGCCCACGCCATGGTGTGCCGAAGCGAATGCCGTCTACGACGGCCTGATCGGCTGGCACATCGGCCCGGGATTTACCAAAAAGCTGCGCGAACTGGCGGGCGGCACCCAGGGCTGCACCCACCTGACGGAGCTGATGGGCCCGGTCGCCACCACCGCCTTTCAGACCTGGCATGCACTGGCGCGCGAGAAGGGCAGCGCACGGGCCGCGCGTGCCCTGCCCGGCTTGCTGCCCCGCCCGGCCCTCTTCAACACCTGCCAGGCCTATCGCGCGGACGCCAAGGCGCTGGAGGCCATCTGGCCGCTCGATAGGCGCGCGCCTTCAGCGGCCGATGAGCACTAGGCGCATTCCAGCACCAGCTTGCCAAAGGGCTGGTCTTCTTCCAGGCATTGGTGGGCCTGGGCCGCATCCTGCAGCGCAAAGCGGCGCTCGATCAGCGGCAGCAGCTGGCGCTCGGCGATCACGGGCAGCCAGCGCTGTGCAAAGCGCTGCGTCATCTGCGCTTTTTGCTCGCTGGTCAGCGATTTCATCACCGTGCCTTCAATGCGCAGACGCCGCGTCAACACCAGGTCCAGGGGCAGCGTGGCGCTGGCCCCGCCCTGCAGGCCCAGCTGGATCAGGCGCCCGCCCACATCCAGGCTGCGCACGTTGCGCTCCAGGTAAGGCGCGCCCATGTTGTCGATCACCAGGTCCACCCGGCCGCCGCTCACCTGCTGGGCGATCACTTCGGCAAAGTCCT
>JAMNYN010000192.1 GCA_023622805.1 Pseudomonadota bacterium
CGCTGTACCGCGGTGAAGGCGGAACGGCCCATTTGCTGGCCAACCGCTGTGCCCACCGGCTGACCAAGCTGCACACCGGCTGGGTCCAAGGCGACGAGCTGCGCTGCATGTACCACGGCTGGAAGTACGACGCCCGCGGTCAATGCGTGGAGCGGCCCGCCGAGCGCCCGGGCAGCCACGCCAGCATCCGGGTCGCGGCCTACGCCGTGCATGAGTACTGCGGCCTGGTCTTTGCCTACCTGGGCGAAGGCACACCGCCGGTGTTCGACCTGCCGCGCAAGCCCAAGTTCGAGGAAGACGGCGTGATGCTGTTCCAGCGCCAGGAAATCTGGCCCTGCAACTGGCTGCAGCATGCGGAGAATTCCCTGGATGCGGTGCACGTGAGCTTTGCCCACCAGATGGGCAAGGTCGGTGTCTTCGGCGATGCCATCACCAGCGATATCCCGACGCTGCACTACGAGGAAACCTCGGCCGGCATTCAGCAGACCGCCGTGCGCGACATCGACGGCAAGTCCCAGGTCCGGGTCAGCGACTGGACTTTCCCCTATGGCAACCACGTTGCCATTCCCGCGGTGCATGCCGGCGGCCCCTGGATGGAAAGCGCGAACTGGATGGTGCCCATCGACGACACGCACACCTTGCGCATTTCGCTGCGCGCGGCGCCATCGACCACCCCCGAGGCCGATGTCAAGCTGCAGCAGTACTTCGACGGCTGCGATGACTACTGCGCCGCCGACCACCACGACGAACTGTTCTCCGGTCAGTACCCGGACGATCCGCTGGTGCGCCTGACCAGCGCCCAGGACTACGTGGCCCTCATCGGCCAGGGCGTGATTGCCGACCGCGTGCACGAGCGGCTCGGTGCGTCCGACCAGGGCATCGCCATGCTGCGCCGGATTCTGGCGCGCGAAATCGAAGCCCTGCGCACCGGCGCTCCGACCAAGGCCTGGACCCGCATTGCGAAGGCGTCCACGCTGATCCAGCACGCGCCCGCTGCAGCGACTGTCTGAGGAGCAAGGCCCGGCGGCGGGCCTGATCGGGACGCAGCTCCCGGTCAGGCCCTAGTCATCGCCCTGGGCCATCTGGTCGAGCTTGGCGCCGTCGGTGATCGAGATGCGGCCATAGCGCACCTGCACCGCGCCTTGCTCCGCCATCTCCCGCAGCACGCGGTTCACCACCTGCCGGCGGGTGCCCAGCATCATGGCGATTTCGTCCTGCGACAGATTGACTTCGGCGACGGCGCGGCCGGGCACGCTGCGGGCATCAATGGATTTCAGCAGGCCGGCGATACGGGCCTGTGTGGAATCGACGGCAGCACTGGCATGGCGTATCTGCGCCCGCAGGTGGCGCCGCTCGAGCGCGGCAAACAGCGAAAAGGCCAGGCGGCCGTTGCCGGCGATCATTTCGCGAATGAGCGTCCCCGGAATTCTGACCAGCACGGTTCTTTCCTTGCAGGTCGCGGTGAAGATATGCGGCGTCTGGGCAACGACAGGCCCCAGGCCGTGGAATTCACCTGCCATGTGCAGTCCGCCGGTGAAGCTGCGTCCCCCCGACATTTCGCGCAGCAGAACCATGGAGCCGGCCACCAGCAGGGACACATACTCGGCCGGGTCCCCGGAGCGGTGCACGCAGGTGTCCGGCTCCACGGTCAGTACCTGGGCCTGGGCGATGAGACGCGCGATGGCGTCATCGGGCCAATTGGAAAAAAGCTCGGATTGGCTGATCGCCAGCCGTACGAGTGTGTCGTTCATAAGCCCACTTCCTTGGCGCGCTGTTCAAGACCAGGGCCTGGCGACGCGCAACATCCGCGGTTGGCGGCCAGGTCTGGATACCCGGGAGATCGCTGCGCAGCAGGGGCTGGCGCAGCGATGGACGCCGAATCTATCACCAAATAAATTCCTGCATTCCCAGGGGGCAGTCCCCTGGTGGAGACTGCGGTGCCCGAGCCGCAGGCCTTATTTCAGGGAAATCTTCGCTTCCTGAATGAGGTTGCGCCAGCGCGTGATTTCGCCTGACAGCAGCTCATAGGCCTGGGCCGAGGTGCCGCCGGGTGCACGCACGCCGATGTCCGCGAGCCGCTTGGCCACATCCGGCTGATCCAGGGCGCGCTGCACTTCCCGATTCAGGCGCTGGACCACGGCGTCGGGCGTGTTCTTGGGCGCGACTATCATTCCCCAGGACGCCACGTTGAACCCGGGGAGGCCTTGTTCGGCGATGGTAGGGACATCGGGCAGCACTTCGGAGCGCTTGGCGTTGGCGATGGCCAGGGCCCGCAGCTGGCCGCTCTTGACCAGGGGCAGCGTCGGCGGCACGAACTCGAAGGCGAGATCGATATCGCCGGCAGCCAAGCCAGTGGCGACGGCGGCGGCCGTCTTGAAGGGCACGATGGTGAAGTCGACCTGGGCGCGTTGCTTGAACAGTTCGGCGCACAGGTGCTGGCTGGTTCCCAGCAGGCTGACGCCGACCATGCACTGGCCTTTTTTCTCGCG
Source organism: Pseudomonadota bacterium (assembly GCA_023622805.1). Taxonomy (GTDB): domain Bacteria; phylum Pseudomonadota; class Gammaproteobacteria; order Burkholderiales; family Burkholderiaceae_C; genus Comamonas; species Comamonas bellezanensis. Next base: position 2,490 of record JAMNYN010000192.1, read on the forward strand.
GGCGATGCGGATGAAATCTTCGAGCTGGGTGAGCTTGGAGTCCTTGCGCACCAGCAGCAGCACGTCATTGCTGCTGGCGATGGAGACGGGCGCGAAGCTCGCGAGCATGTCGTAGGGCTGGGGCTTGAACAGCCCCTGGCTGATCGCCACGCCGGCGCCGATGTACAGCAGCGTATGGCCGTCCGGCTTGGCCGCCGCCACCATCTTGACGGCACCCACGCCCCCCGCACCTGGGCGGTTCTCGACGATCACCT
>JAMNYN010000105.1 GCA_023622805.1 Pseudomonadota bacterium
GCCGCTGCTCAAGGCGGCCACGGGCGAAGTGGCGACGGCCGAGGAACTGGGCGGCACGGACATGCATGCCGCCATCAGCGGCCTGGCCGAGTACGTGGCCGAGGACGATGCCCATGCGATCGCGCTGGTTCGCGACATCCTGTCGCTGCTCCCCTGGGAGCGCGCAGCCCCCGCGGCCGACGCCGCGCCGCCTTGCCTGCCCACGGAGGAACTGGCCGGCGTGATGGTGCTCGAGCACAAGAAACCCATCGACATGCGCGAAGTCATCGCGCGCCTGGTGGACGACTCGCACTGGATGGATTTCAAGCCCGACTACGGCCCGGCCACCGTCTGCGGCCATGGCCGCATGGCGGGGCAGACCGTGGGCTTCATCAGCAACAACGGCTCGCTCGATCCCGCGGGCGCCACCAAGGCCGCGCAGTTCATCCAGCTGTGCAACCAAAGCCAGACCCCCATCGTCTTCCTGCAGAACACCACGGGTTTCATCGTCGGCCGCGCTTCGGAAGAGGCCGGAATGATCAAGCACGGCGCCAAGCTGATCCAGGCCTTGTCCAACTCCACCGTGCCGCAGATCACCATTTACTGCGGCGCCTCGTTTGGCGCGGGCAACTACGGCATGTGCGGACGCGCCTTCAAGCCGCGGTTTTGTTTCTCCTGGCCCAACGCCCGCACGGCGGTCATGGGCGGCGAGCAAGCCGCCACCACGCTGGAGATCGTGGAGCGCGACAAGGCGCAGCGCAAGAACCAAGCCGTCGACGAAGCCGTGCTGGCCGCGCAGAAAGCCGAAACCATCGCCCATTTCGACAAGCAGGCCAGCGCCTTCTACACCAGCGGCCACCTGCTGGATGACGGCGTGATCGATCCCCGCGCCACGCGCGACGTCCTGCTGTTCACGCTGGCCACCATAGACGAAGCCCAGCGCCGCCAGCCGCGCGCCATGCAGTTTGGCGTGGCCCGCTTCTAAGCCCGTCCCACTTCCTTCCCAGGACCCCTATGCTTTACACCGCCGAACACCATGCCTTGATGGCCAGCATCCGCCGTTTTGTCGCCAGCGAAATCGACCCCTTCGTGGACGAATGGGAGGCCAACGAGATTTTTCCCGCCCATGAACTGTTCAAGAAAATGGGGCAACTGGGCTTTCTGGGCATTTCCAAGCCCGAAGCCTACGGCGGCATGGGCCTGGATTTTTCCTACGCGCTGGCCGCGGCCGAAGCCATAGGCCATGCCAAGGCCCAGGGGGTGGGCATGGGCATAGGCGTGCAGAGCAATATGGCGACGCCCGCGCTGGCGGCCTTCGGCTCGGACGCTCTGCGCCGCGAATTCCTGGCACCGGCCATCGCCGGCGACATGGTCTGCAGCATTGGCGTCTCCGAGCAAGGCGCGGGCTCGGATGTCTCGTCCCTCAAGACCTCGGCGCGGCGCGACGGCGACGACTATGTGATCAACGGCTCCAAGATGTGGATCACCAACGGCACCCAGGCCGACTGGATCTGCCTGCTGGCCAACACCTGCGACGGCCCGGCGCACAAGAACAAGTCCCTGATCATCGTGCCGCTCAAGCACAACGGCCAGCGCGTCAAGGGCGTGGAAGTGCAGAAGATCAAGAAGTTCGGCATGTGGTCGTCCGACACGGCCCAGATCTTCTTCGACGACGTGCGCGTGCCCGTGCGCCACCGCATTGGCGAGGAAGGCATGGGCTTCATCTACCAGATGAAGCAGTTCCAGGAGGAGCGGCTGGACGGCGCGGCCCGGCGCCTGGCCTGCATGTCCCTGATCCAGGACACGGCCGACTACTTGCGCCAGCGCATTGCCTTCGGCCGCCCGCTGCTGGACAACCAGTACATCCAGTACAAGCTGGCCGAGCTAAAGACCGAACTCGAAGCCCTGCGCTCGCTGATCTACCGCGCGACGCAGGCCTATATCCAGGGCGAAGACGTGATCGAGCTGGCCTCCATGGCCAAGCTCAAGGCCGGCCGCCTGGGCCGCGAGATTGCCGACTGGTGCATGCAGTTCCAGGGCGGCATGGGCTACACCTGGGAAAACTCCGCGTCCCGCGCCTACCGGGACTACCGTCTGGGCTCCATAGGCGGCGGCGCCGACGAAGTCATGATGATGGTCATCGCCCGCAAGATGGGCTTGATGGATTTTGGCGCCTGAAAGTCACGCCATGTCCAGCCATTCCCATCTTCTGGTGACGCGTCTGCAAGACGTGCTGTTCCTCACCTTGAACTGCCCGGCCAGCCGCAACGCCCTGGCCCCCGAGCTGGTGGCGGAACTGGCCCAGGCCATCGCCAGCGTCCAGGGCGATGCGCGGCTGCGCGCCATCGTGCTGCGCGGCAGCCAGGGCTTTTTCTGTGCCGGCGGCAATATTGGCAGCTTCCAGGCGCGCCTGGACCAAGGCCCGCAGAGCGCTGGCGACGCGCTGGCCTCTGACCCGGTCGCCGCGCGCAATCGTGCCTTCGGCCGCTTCCTCGAGCAATTGGCGGCACTGCCCGTGCCCCTGATCGCCGCCGTGGAAGGCGCGGCCATGGGCGGCGGCATGGGCCTGGCGTGCACGGCCGACATCGTGCTGGCCACGCACAGCGCCAAGTTCGCGCTGACGGAAACTGCGCTGGGCATCATCCCGGCGCAGATCGCCCCCTTTGTCGACGCGCGCATAGGCCGGCGCAACACCTTGCGCCTGGGCCTGTTTGGCGAACGCGTCAGCGGCGATCAGGCCCAGGCCCTGGGCCTGGTCGATGA
>JAMNYN010000369.1 GCA_023622805.1 Pseudomonadota bacterium
CCGTCGCGCGTGCCGGGCACATAGGGCTGGCGCACTTCCATGGCCGCGCGCACCAGTTCGCGCAGCAGCGGCGAAATGCCAACGGCCTGGGTGACGTTCAGCAACTGCGGCGCGGCGTCGACCGCCACCAGCAGGCTGCGCATATGCACTTCACCGACGCAGCGCAGCGCATGCGTCATGCCGGCGCGCATCCAGATGGCGCGCGTGGGCGGCACCACCCAGCGGCCGGCATCGGTCTGCACCACCATCACGCCGCGCACGGCATACAGCAGCTGGTGCTTGTTGTGCGCGTGCGGCGGAATAAGCCAGCCGGCCGGGTAATCGGTGGCCCGGCCGACGACGGGCGACGTGGCTTGCTCTATCTCCTGAAGCGCTTCGCTCAAGGCCTTGGGTTGGCGAGATGGCTCCATGTCCGTTTTGCGATGGTTTGTGGTTGATTAGCGCGAGACAGGCGTTATGGCATTTTCGATAATTATGGCCGGCCCCTGCATTTCGCACGGCAGGCCTTGTCCATTTCACAGCGAATCCATTCCTATGACGACTTCAGCCGCCGCCATGGACGCCAGCAGCGTCCCCGCCGCCCCGCCCCCAGCCAAGCCCAAGCCGGCCCTGGGCATCCTGGGCTCCATCAGCAGCGCGCACATGGTCAACGACATGATGCAGTCGCTGATCCTGGCGATGTACCCGATTCTCAAAGGCGAGTTCTCGCTGAGCTTCGGCCAGATCGGCCTGATCACGCTGACCTACCAGCTGACGGCCTCGCTGCTGCAGCCCCTGGTAGGCCTGTTCACCGACCGCCGCCCGCTGCCTTACTCCCTGCCCTTCGGCATGCTGTCCACGCTGATCGGCCTGATGCTGCTGGCCTTCGCGCCCAGCTTCGGCTTCGTGCTGCTGGCGGCCGCTTTCGTGGGCATAGGCTCGTCCATCTTCCACCCCGAAGCCTCGCGCATCGCACGCCTGGCCTCGGGCGGCCAGCATGGCTTTGCCCAGTCGATCTTCCAGGTCGGCGGCAACACCGGCACGGCCATAGGCCCGCTGCTCGCCGCGGCCGTGATCGTGCCTTTCGGCCAGCGCAGCGTCGCCTGGTTCGGCCTGGCCGCGCTGGCCGGCATTGCCCTGCTGCTCAAGGTCAGCCGCTGGTATGCCCGGCACCAGACAGCCGCAGCGGGCCGCAAGGTCTCGGCCGCCGTCGCGCCCTACCCGCGCAAGGTGGTGATGAGCGCCATCGCGGTGCTGCTGGTGCTGATCTTTTCCAAGTACTTCTACGTCGCCGGCATCAGCAGCTTCTACACCTTCTACCTGATCGAGCGCTTCGGCCTGACGGTGCAGAACGCGCAGCTGCACCTGTTCTTCTTCCTGTTCGCTTCGGCCATAGGCACGGTGCTGGGCGGCCCGATCGGCGACCGCATAGGCCGCAAGCCGGTGATCTGGGTGTCCATCCTGGGCGCCGCGCCGTTCGCGCTGCTGCTGCCCCATGCCAACCTGTTCTGGACCACCACGCTGACCATCGTCATCGGACTGGTGCTGTCCTCGGCCTTCTCGGCCATCCTGGTCTATGCCCAGGAATTGATGCCCGGCAAGGTGGGCATGGTCTCGGGCCTGTTCTTCGGCTTCGCTTTCGGCATGGGCGGTCTGGGCGCCGCCGTGCTGGGCCTGCTCGCGGACCGCACCAGCATCACTTTCGTCTATCAGGCCATCGCCTTCCTGCCTTTGCTGGGCATCGCGGCCATCCTGCTGCCCAAGAGCGTTCGCCGGACCTGACCGGTCCATGGAGGCTGGCCGCGGTCGGCCTCTTTTTTCGTCCCAAGACAGGTTATGCTGCGGCGCTAAGCATTGCCCCACGACCTGATTGAAGGACCCCATGACCATCTGGTCCCTGGACCCCCAGACCGTCACCCACAGCATCCAGCTGGCCCTGGCCCCGGTATTCTTTCTGACGGCCGTGGCCGGCATGATAGGCTCGGTGGCCACCCGCCTGGCGCGCATCATCGACCGCGCGCGCGTGCTCGAAGAAGCGCTGCGCACGGCCACCGACCATGACCTGATAGGCCGCCACCTCAAGGAACTGCACTTTCTGCGCGGACGCGGGCGCCTGGCCAATGTGGCCATCGGCCTCCTGACCATGTGCGGCCTGTGCATAGGCCTGACCATCGTGCTGTTGTTCGTGGGCGAAGCCTTCGGCATCAGCGACCACCGCTATGCCGTGGTGAGCTTCCTGCTGGGAGTCCTGGCCTTTGTCTCCGCGCTGTGCTGCTTTCTCTGGGAAACCATCATGGCGACACGCATTCTGGACTTTCACACGCTGAGCCAGGCCAAGGCGGCCGCGCGGCAAATGGACTCCCTGCGCTAGCCCTGCGCTGGCGCTCAGTACAGATTGCTCAGCGACGCTTGCAAAAATCCGCCGTCGACCACGATGTCCTGGCCGTTGACATAGGCCGAGGCGTCACTGGCAAAAAAGGCCACCATCTGCGTGATGTCCGCGGGCTGGCCTATGCGCCGCGCGGGAATCTTGGAGGTGCGGCTGTGCAGCCTGGCCGCGTCGCGGCAATGCACTTCCGACATGGGCGTGCGAATCATGCCCGGGCTCACGGCGTTGGCGCGCAGGCCGCGCGGCCCCCATTCCACCGCCATCTGCCGGGTCAGCGCCAGCAGCGCGGCGTTGGAAGCCCCGTAGGCGCCGACCTGGGTGGCGACCTGGGCGGCAATCGACGCCACATTGACGATGCTGCCGGCCTGCCTG
>JAMNYN010000726.1 GCA_023622805.1 Pseudomonadota bacterium
AGACAGCTCGCTGAAGCAACCGCCCGCGCATTCTCCCAAGGGCTGGGCGATCAGCCTTCACTTATTGACCAAGTTCACCAAGAGGTGACCATGAATAACGAGTACCTGAGCAACCAAGAACTGAGCCGCCTGACCGGCAGCAGCGAAAGCCGCCGCAAGTCGCGTTGGCTTCAAGGTCAAAGCATCCCCTTCAAGGAAGACGGAAAGCGCCTGATCGTCTCGCGCATGCATGTGCAGAAGTGGCTGGAAGGCAAGATCACGCTCACGCACAGCGGCCTGAACGTGAGCGCCATTCGATAAGAAACAAGAGAAATAGCGAGCCCAAAATCATCAAGTACCCACGCCTGTGCACCAAGGTCTACAAGAGCAAGGACGGCAAGGCCAATGTCTACTACGTGTACGACATGCGCACAGAAGGCAAGCCGGACATTCGTCTTGGTAAGGACCACGCCAAGGCGCTGCTTCAGTGGGAAGAACTCCACAACAAGCGCCCGCAGAGCATTGGTCGCCTGGAAGAAGCCTTTGCACGCTGGGAGGAGCGGGAGCTGCCCAAGTACAGCGGCGACACCTTCGACGGCTACCGCAAAAATCTGCGGACCATCCGCCCAGTGTTTGGGCAGATGGTCTGGGATGAGGTGGATCTGCCATCGCTGCGCCAATATCTGGACCTGCGATCAGCCAAGACCCAGGGCAACCGTGAAATGTCGCTGTTGCGCCTGGTCTGGGGTAAGGCCAAGCTCTGGGGCATGACGCGCTGCCCCTGGCCGGCAGAAGGAATCCGAGGCTGGAAGAACGAAGAGAATGCCCGCACGTTCGAAGTCACGCCCGAACTGTTCCGCGCCGTCTACGCCCAAGCCGATCAGGTGCTGCGCGATGGCATGGACACGGCATCCGCCACCGGCATGCGGCTGAAGGACGTGATTGCCGTGGAGCTGCCAAAAGATGGATTGCTCAAGCGCATTGCCAACAAGACCAAAAAAACCAAGGGAGCCATCGAGTTCGCGGTCGAAGACTCCCCTGTGCTGACACGCATTACCGACCGCCGCCTGCTGATGGATTCGCTATGCCCGAATCTGATCTGCCTTCCCGACGGCAAGCCGGTGACCTACCGCATGCTGTCGCGTCGCTGGGAAGACGCCCGTGATGCCGCCGCCTACCGCGCCGAAGTCACTGGAGATGAAGAACTCGGCAAACGCATCCGTGCCATGTACCTGCGCGACATGCGCAGTTTTGCCGCCAACCTAGCGGACGACATTGATGAGGCGTCCAAGCTGCTGGACCACAGCAACGTAGCAGTGACCAGAAGGCACTACCGAACCCGGGCAACTAGACTTAAAGCGGTGCGGTGACGAAAAGCAACGAACACTAGAAACCTGAGCATTGCGCCATAAATTTTCAGGCGCCTTTCAAGATGGATTCACCGCTTGATCGTCTCCCAGCGATGCCAAAAGGGCATCGAGTTGAGCCTCCATCTTCTTCCACTGCGCCCTCATGAATGCTTCCATCTCTTGCAAGTCGCCTGTCAGCCCTAGGTCACGTCGAATCTCGATCATGACGGGAATTTGCTTGAACCCCAGGTCACGAATCTCCGTTAACAACACTTTTTGAAAATGTGCGCTAGACCGGTTGAATCGAGACCAAGCGATACTGCGGTCGCTTTCGAACTTGGCAGACTGTGAAAGCTGGAAATCAAAGCTCGCCTGCAGCACTTGGATGATCTTTTGATTTGGCTGCCCTGACTCATATTGCTTTGACAGATCATTCGTGAGGCGGTTGATCTCCACTTGAGACTGGTCGTACATCGCTTTCGCGATATCAATTTCGCTCTTGGCGTCGGCGACTGGCCGAAGCGCGCCCATGAGCAAAATTAACAGCTCGGCGTAGCCCGCTGAGAGCTGATTCACGAGAAATGCCGTCTTGGGCTCTGCTACCAATTGCAATCGTGCGGCGCTAGTGAAAAAACCCTGCATGCCGTCAGACGCGTTGGCTTTGGTTATGTCAACTTGCGGCAGGCTCGCCAAGTAAACGTTCATCCTAACGAGTTCCTCGGCTGCATTGAGGTACGTCTCCCTGCGTAGAGTTGCCATGCGCTCCTTGGCTTTTTCCGTTGCGTCATGCTGCAACTGAATATTGAGCCGATGTGTGCTGCTACGGTTAGAGAGAAGCACGCCACTGAGAGTCAGAATTGACGCGATGATGCCCGACCATACAACATTTGGAATTGCCTGAATTAGTGTAAAGATGGCGTGCATTGGATGAAGTTAACGTTTTAATTTGCTGTATTTTGCGGATTTTGACACACATCCAGAGGAATGATTGGCTAGATCTATTTTTCATAGATCGAGGCACTTCAAATGATTAGATATAAATATTCCGAGAAATCAGGCACGCTTGTTCTGGTGAAACTATAGCCTGCGGTCCGATGTGGCTGGCGCGCACGATCCCAGCGCTGCGCGAGAATAGCCGGACCTGGCACAATTCTTGGAGCATGAACTTCTACAATTGGATGATTTACAAAGGGCTTTCGAAGTCCTCAGCGAGGAGCTACGACGGAGCGCTCCGCGGCTCCTTGTCCGAATGGGCGATGGATAGCGGCCTGATCTCAGGTCCTCTGATCGCCGTGACCAGTTCTTCGGCCCTTGGCCCCCTTTCTCTAAGCATCCAGGAACTGCCAATCTTCAAAGAGCGAAACGCGCGTGGGCACCACATGTACAGCGCCACCTTGTCGCAGTTCGCCGCATACCTCGCTAGCAACGGTAGCGACGACGTGCAAGCAGACCTCGAACAGATCATCAGCGATCCAACCACAACGACGACCGAGAAGACGGCGCTGATCAAGTCCAGGATTGGGCAGGGCACGTTCCGAGACAAGGTGCTGCGGCACTGGACCGGCTGTGCTGTTACGGGGTTCAGTGACACCAGCCTTCTCGTTGCGTCTCACATCAAGCCATGGAAGAAGTCGACGAATAGTGAGCGACTGGACCAATGGAACGGGCTGCTGCTTTCGCCAAACCTGGACAAGGCGTTCGACAAGGGCTTCATCACGTTCGAGACGGGCGGGTCAATTCGCCTCTCCCCCCTCCTCATTGAGGCCGCCAAACTTGGGATCACGCCCAATATGAAGATCGCGCTGAAACCCGAGCACGAGAAATACATGGCGCACCATCGAGCAGAGGAGTTCAAGAGCGAATAGTCAACCTGCAGTAAAGAACCTTGGCCTCGAAGTCGATGACGCCTTGGCGATCTCCGAACAGGCAGAGGTCTTAGGTAGTCAACCGCAGCGTTGCCCGGTGCCCTGCCGGGAGGTCGCCTGAACGACCGCTGCGTGGGGCCGGGGCAAGTTGATGGTTGCGGCCAAAAACGGGTCATGGAGAAAAAAAAGCAGCCGTTCAATGTTTGAAATGAGAGGCCGAGCCCAGCGGCTTGCCGATATCATCGGCTGCATGCAATCTGTAATTGAAGCACTGAAGGCCGGTGATGCGAAGACTAGGCTCGCGATAGCTGCCGATATTGTCTCCATCTTGGGCGTATCGCTGGCAACCGTAGTGGGAGGGACGTTCGCTCTGAACAGGAAGTTGAACGTTGCGAATATCCTTGGAACGTCAGTAATGGCGCTACTTGCGTTGGCTGGCGCCTCTCTTGTTGTACTTATATTTCTTAGCTGCTCTTCATGGCTACGCCATCGATTTTTTGAAAATGCCGTAGCACTAAGGCTGCTCCAGTTAGCGCTTTGGTCGGTGTTTGGCGCCCTATTCCTGCTATCAGTATTCGGGAGCTACGAGTTTCTTTCGTCAGTTCAGTTTGTGCAGCCCGCTTGAAGAGATCTAACCAGCCACTAGCATTGACTCGCACTTCTGACCTCCCCCCTGCCGTACCAGCGCCCGCACCCAGCCTCTCGCTGCTTGCGACGTACTGCAAGGAAATGCGGCTTTAGATGCTTTGTTTCCTCAAAGGTCGTGAGCTGCACGCCGATGGGTTAGCCGCGCCAAACCATTGGCGCGAAAACGATCTGACAGAGAGAGGTTCGGAGAGGTTCTTTGCGCCCAAAAGCGGCTGAAATCGGCATGCCTGCAAGGTTTGTTCTGTGACTCAAAATCCCCCACCGAAAGGTGTGCCGGTTCGATTCCGGCCCCGGGCACCAACGTTAAAAAGCCGTTAAGTTTCAATGACTTAACGGCTTTTTTCGTTTTCTCAAAGCGTTTTATCAGCCATGCTGTGCACCTATAACCACGACTGCGCTAGGGCTGGAAACCGCCAAGGCAACAGTCTCTCGTAACGCTTACGAAGGTTGTTGCCATGCAAGCGGCAACGAGAGCAGCTGCGCCTGCTGGATCAGTTCTAGCCACATCAACGTTGCCAGAAAGCCAGCGAGCGAGGTTCCGTCAGAAACTTTCTCTCCCGCCCGCTGACTGAATGCATTTCAAGCATCCGCCATTTGCACTTCAACCGTTTCGCCCTCTTGATCATCTGCCTCAAGTTCATCTGAAGAGGTGGATACCGAAGGCACCTTCCCCATCGCTTGTTCGATCAACTGCAGCAAGAGCCCCTTACGAGCTTGGTAAAAACCATCGAAGTCATCCAACCGCAGAAATTGCGCCGGGACTTGATGGGTGTGCAAAACAGCATCCATCTCCGCAGCGTCAAGTGCCACCAACTTATCTGCCTGCAGCTTGGCCAAATAGGCTGAGGGGGCCACGCCACCAATCTTGCGGTTAGCCTTGTACGAGATCGGTGTCTTGTTGACAATGCTATTGAACACGGCCGGCTTGATACCGTGCTGCTTGCACCAGTCTTCAGGGAAGATGTGATGAATGTCCAGGCTCATCATGTCGTCGCTATCGAGCTTGTCGACGGTGGACTTGAAATACCAGTCCTGCGCACCCTGGCGCAGCACCAGCACGTTCACCCCTTTGTAGGCCGCGCTGTTGCGGGTATAGAGCCGATCCAGGCGCTGCGCGTCGAAGGAGGCCTCGACCACCGTACTGGGCAGCGGGCCATCGTTCTGCACCCAAGCCAGCACCTCTTCTACATCCTTGGCCATGCGAGTTTCCACCGAACCGCTGTATAGCTCCCCCAGAACACCGCACCAGAACCAGCGCGATAGCTTGTCGAGAATGACAGGCGTCAGCCAGGACTTAGCCTCCAGCTCGGCGAGGATAGCCGCCAACGGCACCAGTTGGGTTTGGTATGGCAACTCGCGCAGACGCAGTACGGACTGCCTGCGCAGAAAGCTCGGCACCTGCTGGTAGCCGAGTTCCACCTTATCCGCCCACGATTCGTAGGCGCTCCGAGTGAGCTCCAGCATGGTCTTTCGTTTGGCACTGACAGGCGGAAGCTGCTGGCGCTCCACCTCGGGTACCTGACCACCATTGCCTTTGATCAGCTGTGCCAGGCGAGCGCGACGCCGTGCCAACGTATCGAGCATGGTGATGCTCTGAATGAAATCGCTTGCCTCCACATTGCGCAGCAGTTCATTGGCATGCAGCCGCGTACGCCGTCCTTCGACGTTGCGCTCCGCACTGCCCAGCCAGTCGTCGCGCAAATTAAATTTCTCCGCCGCAAACGTGGCGGTGATCAACTCGAAGACATTCAGTGCCACGCCCCCCGTATTGACCTTCTCAAATACCGTACAGACGGCTTCCTTGGACGTAGTTTTCAGCAGCTGTATCACGGGCACCTTGTAGCTGGTGAACTGTGAAATCACACGCTGCTGAAACAGCATGAACTGCTGAATTTTTTCGGGGTTGGCTGCGTTGGTGCTATTGAGGTCCAGCATCCACTGCATTGCATCAAACATGGATGCGCAGGGGAAATGCATGTGTGTGCATTCAAGTGCTCGCGTGCTCAGATCCAGCGTGACCTCGCGCTTGAACTCACCGTATTGCTTGCGGTGTTCATCGACCACCACGATGGCATCCAGCAGGTCTGCGCCCGGTGCAATCGCCTTTTCAATGTCCCAGTAGTAATAGAGTTTGAGTGCCTTGCCACGGCCATTGTGGGTTTGCACCGGGGTTTTGAGATACAGCACCTGCGTCAAGGTGGTCAGTCGCTGCTGGCCATCCAGAATCAGCCATTTGGCATCTTCGGCCTTGGGGCGAGGCTCCACACCTTCCACGCCGCGCTGCTCAAAAGTCACTTCACCGCCGGTCTCCAGCATCATCACCGCCCCTACGGGGAAGGACTGCGCCACGCTGACCAGCAGCTCGCGGATGCGCATGTCCTCCCATACCCAGCCGCGCTGGAAATCGGGCAACTGGATCTTGCCCGTCTGGATGTCCACCAGCAGGTCTTTCAGGTCTTTAGGGTTGGTTTCAAAGTTAGACACAAGAAGACTTTCAAATGGAAGTAACTGACTCCGCCAGCGCTTGGGCTAGGTGGGATTGGGTGGTTTGTGCAGCAGACAGACGCTGGCGTAGGTCGGCACACAGGCGGCGCAATTCAGTGACTCGGGTGACGATGCGGGATTGTTCGGCGAGGGGTGGCAAGGGGAACGTGCAATCTTTCAGCTGCGTCATATTGATGGACGCTAAATTCGTGGTCTGCTTTGCAGATAACGCGAAGTAGGTGCGAGCAATCGCTGAATTCAAATACATCTCGGCCCAAACAGGATTCCATTGGTCTGATGTTCCGCGCACTTTGAAAACGTGGTTCTGATGCACACACGTAGGAAGCTCATCGCGCCAAATCGCTGTCCGCCCCACCTTGTCCCAGTCGCCGCCTTCCGTAATAAGCAAATCACCTTTTACGAGTTGAAAGCGGTCAAGTTCGCTGGTGTCGATCACGAGCTCTTTCATCGACGTCAGGTTTAGATGCCAGCGCTGAACATTGGCTACGCGCAAATACGGCAGCGAAATGGGTGAGGGAATCACGGTTTTCCGGCCCAGTGTCACTCCGCTTGAGACCAACACGATTTCGCCCAACCGCACCCAATTCCATCCTTGCGGCAACGCAAACGGCTGTTCCTTCTCTGCAATCGGCAGCAGGGGTTTGTCGCGTTTGATCTTGCCCTCGGCAATCAGCTTGCCTTTTTCGGCGCGGATTGTCTTGAGTAGCTCGCTGGCGGGTTCGTCGGTGGGGTCTTGGGGCACCAGCAGGCCGCTCACGGCCAATTGCAACAGGGTTTGCTCCAGGGCGTCGATGGCTTCGGGGCGGTCGAGCAGAAGGTCGAAGTGCTGGGCCACGCGCTGCCAGTGGTCGGCCAGCTCTTCGGGCGTGGAGCTAGCGGTGAGCGTGCCTAGCAGGGTGCTGACCAGTTGGGCGTGTTGCGTGGCCTCCAGCCGGCCCTTGGCCTCCAGCGCATCGCATAGGCGCATGAGTTCTTCTACGCGGGTGACGATGCGGGATTGTTCCGCAAGGGGAGGTAGTCCAACGATCTCGGCATACACGTCATTGCGATTGATACCGGGAATCGCTGTCGCTTTATCGTGCTTTGCGAGCCCTAACGACCTTAGCAAATGAAACGCGAAAAGCAGCTCAATTCCTTTAGGGGGAGTCACAAAATAACTTGTATCAATTGGCCAGAACGGCACCAAGGAAATATTGATAGCGCCGACTGAGCCTTTGCGTCCAACGATCAAGGATGGCTCGTTGACCAATGCAGACGTATGGGACCCAACGATTCCGTTTGAACCATACACAGGTATTGAGCCAGGCAGTCTTTCCTTCTCCGGCAAAGATGAACCGTATTCCAGCGAAAGCACACTGCCGAGCCGCACCCTCGCCCACCCCACCGGCAACTCAAAAGGTTTTTCCTCCTCCGGAATCGCCGCCAGCGGCTTGTCCCGTTTGATCTTGCCTTCGGCGATCAGCCGGTCTTTCTCCGCCCGTATCTTCTTAAGCAGCTCGCTGGCCGACTCGTCCGCCGAGTCTTGCGGCATCAGCTTGCCTTGTACAGCCAGGGTCAAAATCAGTTCGCGCAGGCGTGCCACGCCGCCGGAGGCGGTGGCCAGAAAATCCATATTTGATAGCAACATACGCTTATTCCTCAAGCACCAGCGGCTGATTTGACTGATAACGATTGGGCGAGAATGTGCCTCAGCTCATCGCGCAGCGCCTGCGCCTCTTGCTGCAGGCGGGCGTACTCGGCCAGCAGTACGGCGGGGTCGTGGCTGGCTTGCTCGCCGATGTGGGGATTCTTCTGGTCGAGGTTGTAGTTGGCGGCGCGGATGGTGTCGATGCCGACCTTCCAGGCGCGTTCGTTTTCCACGCGGGTGGTAAAGCCGTCGGCCTCGCTCCCCCACCAGGCTTTCTCGGTGTCGAATTCTTCAATGCGGATGGGCTTGGTCTTGTTGTAGTTCTTCACGCCCGGTGGATACGGGTGCTCGTAGTACCAGACATGCTGGGTAGGCTGGCCCTTGGTGAAGAACAGCAGGTTGGTCTTGATGCCGGTGTAGGGCGCAAACACGCCATTGGGCAGGCGCACGATGGTGTGCAGGTTGCACTCGGCCAGCAGCTGCTCTTTGATGCGGCTTTTGACGCCTTCGCCAAACAGGGTGCCGTCGGGCAGCACCACAGCGGCGCGGCCGTTGACCTTGAGGATGTGCTTGATGAGCACCAGGAACAGGTCGGCCGTTTCCTTGGTGCGCACGTCGGCGGGGTAGCCCTGTTCAATGCCCGGCTCTTCCACGCCGCCAAAGGGAGGGTTGGTCAGCACCACATCCACGCGGTCTGCCTGGGTGTAGTCGCGCAGCGGGCGCACCAAGGTGTTGTCGTGGCGGATGTGGCTGGGCACCTCAATGCCGTGCAGCATCAGGTTGGTGACGCAGAGCATGTGAGGCATCTGCTTTTTCTCGACACCGCGAATGCTGTTTTGCAGCACGGCCTCTTGCTCGGTGTTCTGCACTTGCTTGCGCAGGTGTTCAATGGCGCAGACAAGAAAGCCGCCGGTGCCGGTGGCGGGGTCCAGCACCACCTCGCCCAACTGCGGGTTGGTCATGTCGACCATGAACTGGGTGACGGCGCGGGGGGTGTAGAACTCGCCCGCATTGCCGGCGCTTTGCAGGTCTTTGAGGATTTTTTCGTAGAGGTCGTTGAACTGGTGACGCTCGGATTGGCGGTTGAAGTCGATGACGTTGAGCTTGTTGACCACCTGGCGCAGCAAATGGCCGCTTTTCATGTAGTTGTAGGCGTCTTCAAACACGCCGCGCACCACATAGCCGCGTGGGTTGCGCACGGGGTCGGCGCTGAGGCTTTTGAGGGTGGCAAAGAGCTGGTTGTCTACAAAGTCGAGCAGAGCGTCGCCGGTCATGCCTTCGGCATCTGCCGCCCAGGCGCGCCAGCGCATGGCTTCGGGGATCGGGCTTTGGTAGTGGTCGCGCGTGAGTTCGAGCTCTTCTTCGAGCGCATCAAACACCTTGAGGAACAGCAGCCAGGTGAGCTGGCTGATGCGCTGGGCATCGCCATCGACGCCGCTGTCCTGGCGCATGATGTCCTGGATGGATTTGATGACGGGGGTGAGATTGGACATGGATTTCAAACTTCGAACGAAAATAGGCCCCAACGCTTGCTTCGCAAGCGCTGACAGCTACAAAAAACAGAGTAACAGAGGGGCCGCGATCAAGTGCCGGGGTGCGTAGCGTACAGCTCTCGCTGCAGCACCTGCAACGCACCCAGGTATTGCGGGCGACCACCGAAGCTACGCACCAGCTCCACCGGACTGCCTAAATCGGTGAAAGGCTGGAGCTTGAAGACCTCGTTGCTCTCGATGGTGGTGATACCTTCGTCGGCGTATTTGTCGAGCAGGGCTTGCAGCACTTTGCGGGCCACGGGGCCGTACTGGGTGAAGACGTTGCGCTTTTGCACGCGGCGGGCGCGCTCACTGCGGGTGAGGGGCGGCTGGTCGTAGGCCACATGCAGCAGCAGATCAAAGGCATCGAGGTCCTTGCCCACTTCATCGGCCAGGGCCTCCAGCAGCACGCCCTGCCCTTCAAGCTCCTGCAACAAAACGGCCTTGCGGTCAGCCTGCTGCCAATCCTGTAAAAACTGATCGAGAGAGTCGAAACGCTTGCGCAGGTTGATGCGCGTGTAGTCGCGCAGGCTTTCGGTGATGAGCTTTCCCTCGGCATTGAGGTACTGCACGCGCTCGCGGGCCACGGCCACGGTGACGTTGTTGCCGAGGACGTATTTCTTGGGGCCATCGGAGGTGCTATCGCCACCTGCGAACGGCCCCAAAGGGCTCAAAGGGCCTGACAAGCTGCCCGGCTGATCGACGTCACCTGAAATTCCGCCAGGCACGGGCTCGGGTGGCGCCACAGGCTCGCCGCTGCCTGGTTCATAGACTTGCACAGGCTCACCGTCAAAGTCCTTGTCGGCAAACAACTCGGTGGCGCGCTTGAAATCGAGAATGGTGAACCAGGTCTTGCCCAGGTCTTCGCGCAGCCGGGTGCCCCGCCCGATGATCTGCTTGAACAGGGTCATGGACTTGATGCCCTGGTCTAGCACGATGAGCTTGCAGGTTTGAGCGTCCACCCCGGTGCTCATGAGCCTGGAGGTAGTGGCGATAACGGGGTAGGTTTTTTCGGGGTCGATAAAGTTGTCGAGCTCCAGCTTGCCCTCAGTGTTGTCGCCGGTGATCTGTACCACGTATTTGGGCTGGGTCGCGCAGAGATCCGCGTTGGCGTTGCTCAGGGCCTGGCGCATGCGCGCAGCGTGGTCGATGTCTTCGCAAAACACGATGGTCTTGGCGTAGCGGTCGGTGGCCTTGAGGTACTCGGTGATCTTGGCGGCCACTGCCACGTCGCGCTGTTCCAGCACCAGCTTGCGGTTCATGTCGGCGCCGGTATAAATGCGGTCTTCAATGGCGTGGCCGTGTTTGTCGGTCATGCCTGCCGTGGGACGCCAGCCGAAGGCGTCTTTGTCCAGATCGACGCGGACCACTTTATACGGAGCCAGGTAGCCGTCTTCAATGCCCTGCTTAAGACTGTAGGTGTAGACGGGCTCGCCAAAGTATTCGCTGTTGGAAACGTCTTTGGTTTCCTTAGGCGTGGCCGTAAGGCCAATCTGCGTGGCACTGCTGAAGTAGGTGAGGATGTCGCGCCAGGCGGAGTCTTCCGACGCGCTGCCACGGTGGCATTCGTCCACCACGATCAGGTCGAAAAAGTCGGCGCTGAACTGCTTGTAGATGTTGCGCTCTTCCTCGGTGCCCGTGACTGCCTGGTAGAGCGACAAATAGATCTCGTAGCTTTTGTCCACCAACTTGGTGGTTTTGTTGACTGCCAGGTCCACGTCTTCTACAGATGCATTGCCCTGTGCATCGACCCGCTCAACCCCCTTGGCATTGGGGCTGAGTTTCGCCATGGCTCCCCTGAAAGGGCGAAAGTCGTTGACCATGGTCTGGTCGATGAGGATGTTGCGGTCGGCCAGGAACAAGATGCGCTTCTTGGCACCACTTTTCCACAGACGCCAGATGATCTGGAACGCGGTGTAGGTCTTGCCGGTGCCGGTGGCCATGACCAGCAGCACGCGGTTTTGACCAGCGGCGATGGCTTCGACCGCACGGTTCACAGCGTTGAGTTGGTAGTAGCGCGGGGTTTTGTGGGGAGCGTAGTCGAACCCAGCGACGCGGCTTTCCTCGGCAGACCAGCCTTTCCAGTCGCAATAGCGGCGCCACAGCTCCTGCGGCGAGGGGAATTCTTCGAGGGTGAGGTTTTGCTCCAGCACACCGGTAGACATGGTTGCATCACGGAACACGAAACCGTCGCCATTGCTGGAGAAGCTGAACGGCACATCGAGCAATTGGGCGTAGTTCATAGCCTGCGCCATGCCAGCGCCTACGGCGTGTTTGTTGTCTTTGGCTTCGACGACCGCCAGGGGAATGTTGGCCTTGTAGAACAAGGCGTAATCGGCCCTGAGCACTGAACTCTTATCGCGGTAGGCCTTGCTGCCGCGAACCACAACACGACCGGCGCGCAGTGGATACTCACGAAAAATCTGATCTAAACCGTTCCACCCAGCAAGCTCCATGGCAGGGCGGATGAACTTGTCGCAGATGTCGCTTTCAGAGAGATTTGTCTTGTTCATGCGGCAGATCGCGCCATCTTTGGGCGACCAGAGACAGCAGGTAGTTGTTACTGGATACTACCGCGCACCCGACACCCTTCCCTAGCAATCACTGACAGTCAGCAACGCTCAGCACGTCTCATCCTCAGCACAGGCCAGACAGATTCAAAAATGACGGTACTTTTGTCGGTATTTTTTAAACCGTATCGAAGAAAAACAAGTAACCATTCGGCTTGCAGCTTATTTTTCGACTCCGGCCCCACACCAAAGCAAAAAAGCCGTTAATTTTCAATGACTTAACGGCTTTTCCGTTTCCGAAGAAATCCTTGATTGGCCTGGTTTTTCACGCATATCCACGGCTGGATCAGGGCCGGATGACCACCTTGCCCCGCTCAGCGCCACTGCTGCGCAAAGCCGCAGGTCTGAGCAACAGGATTTTGCAGACGCCTTGAGCGAGAGACCAAGGGGCGCGCAGCGGCCGAAAGGCCCAAATCAGCATCCGTTATATTTCAATGTGTAGCGGCGCACAGCAGCCTGCCCGGGCTCGTGCCCCCCCCATGGACCCTTCAAGGACTTGCCGTGCCTGCCACCTACTCCTCCAGCCCCTGGCTGACTCGCTTGCTTGCCTCCTGCTCTCTTGCCTTGCTGACCGCCTGCGGCGGAGGGGACGGCGGCGCAGACGCCAGCAGCGGTATCGCGCCACCCGAAACGCCCGGCAAGCCTGGCAGCGGCGGCGGTCCACCCCTCCCGACGGCGTGGGTGGCCGGCGTGTTCGCGCCAAGCAACCTCTATGCGAACCTCTGCGCCGCGCCGCGCACGGGCATAGACCCCTACTCCGGCAACCCCTTCCCCGACAAGAGCGGCCGCACGCTGGACGAAAACAACTGGCTGCGTTCCTGGAGCAACGAGAGCTACCTCTGGTACAGCGAAATCGTGGACAGCAACCCCGCGTTTCATGCCACGCTCGACTACTTCGAGCTGCTCAAGACCACGGCCTTGACGCCCTCGGGGATACCCAAGGACCAGTTCCATTTCTCCTACCCCTCCGACGTGTGGAACGCGCTTTCGGTGGGCGATGCAGCCCCGGGCTATGGCATGCAGTGGGCCTGGCTGCAGAACACCCCACCCCGAGAGCTCATCGTGGCCTACGTCGAGCCCGGCTCGCCTGCGGCAGGCATTGCGCGTGGCACAAGGCTGCTGGAAATCAATGGCATCGACCTGGTGAACGAAAACAGCCTCGAAGGCATCAACGCCCTC
>JAMNYN010000005.1 GCA_023622805.1 Pseudomonadota bacterium
GGCCAGGCTGGCGCCTTTGCTGTCTATCAGTTTTTGCTGCGCTTGCGGATTGAACGCCAGGCAGTTGCTGGGCGCCAGAGCCGCCGTCCACTGCTCCACCGCGAAACGGATGCGGCGGCGCGTCTTCTCGTCACCCTGCACGGCGTCGGCCAGCCCCAGCAGGGTCTGGGAGTGCAGCAGATAGACTGCAGCCGTCAGCGCGGTCGCAGGGTTGCTGCGCCAGCTGTCGGAGGAAAAACGCTTGTCCTTCAAGGGCGCGGCCGATTGCCCCACCCCACTCCACAGGCGCGCGGCCTCCTCCTGGTAGGTCTGCTGCAGCTGCTGGAGTTTTTGCGGATCGAATGACAGTGCCACCGGCGCAGGAACGCTGGCAGCGGCCGCCGGGACCTGGGATTGCAACATGCTCAGGACCTGGGCCCATTGCTGACTGAAAATCTGCGGGATTTGCGGGATGCCAAAGCCCCCGAGTGGGTCAAAATTCATGCTGTAGTCCAAGGAAGGCAGGATGCCGGATGCATCAAGCGTGGAGGACACGCCATGAGCAAGGATTGTGCCCAGCGTCCACCCGGATCAACCCTGTTGAGTCCAATATTTTCGAACCGTGTAGCGATCTGTTGTTTTCGCACTCCCAACTAACGTTATTCACTATTGACTGTTGCTATCCATGTATCTTGTAGTTATCGCCTGGTTGTACGTCACCGTCATGATGGCGATTGCCGAAGCCACCAGCCCCTTAGGCAGCCTGCTGGGCGCCCTGGTGACCTTTGTCCTCTACGGTCTGTTGCCGCTGAGCATCCTGGTCTACATTCTGGGCACGCCCGGGCGCAAGCGCAAGATCCATCGGCGCGAACAGGCCGAGCGCGCCGCTTGGCTGGCCGCCCAGGCCGATAAAGCAGCCACGCCTTCAGATGCTGTCGCGCCAGATACAGGCAGCGAAGCGACCGCTGCTGCCGTCGCGCCCGGCGTCGCGCCGGTGCGAGAAGAACGCTGAAGGATTGCCCACCGTGCACCAGCGTGCGCTGCTGTCGTTGCCGTAGATCGCCGTAATGCCCAGCGCCTGCAGACGCTGGCGCGCCAAGCCCGCCAGGTCGGCCAGGTATTTGCCAGGCTGTGCCCCCGGCTGGAAATGCCGCGCGGCCTCGGGACGCCCCTGGCACAGGGCGGCGCGCACCTCCTCGCCGACTTCAAACGCCGCGGGACCTATGCAAGGGCCCAGCCAGGCCAGCGTCTGACCCGCCACCCAGGCCTGGGCATCGCGCAGCGATTCCTGCGCGAGGCGGGCCGGCGAGCCCGCTTGCGCCGCAACCTGCTGCGCAAAATGCGCGAACACGCTTTCCAGCACCCCTTCGCCCGGGCCGCCGCCGCGTGCGGTCCCGGCCAGTCCGCGCCAGCCCGCATGGGCTCCCGCGACCATGCTGCCGCTGCGCTCGGTCAGCAGCACCGGCAGGCAGTCGGCGACCATGATGGTGCAGGCCACGCCGGGCGTCGCCGTCATGCTGGCGTCAGCGGCCAGGCCCTGGGGCGTGGCGGCGTCCAGCGCCAGCACATCGCTGCCATGCACCTGGCGCAGGAACACCGCGCGGGCGTCGGGCGTGAGGCTGCGCAAGGCCGCTTGCAGGCGCCCACGGTTCTCGTACACCGCCAAGGCGGAATCGCCGACATGGTCCCCCAGATTGAGCGTATCCCAGGGCGGCACGCTGACGCCGCCTTCGCGCGTGGTGCACAGCGCATGCACGCCCGCCGGAGCCGGCCAGTCAGGCTGCAGCCAGTGGTCGGTCACGCCGGGCAGGGAAGAAACAAAGGGTCGCATCAGGGGGCATCCGGACAGGCATCGGGGTGGGCCAGCGCGAAAGCCGGCAAGGCCCGGCAACGTTCAACAATCGCCTGGATGCGGGGCAGCGTGTCCAGCGACATCTCAAAGCGCTGGGCGTTGTAGACCTGGGGAACCAGGCAGCAATCGGCCAGGCCTGGCGTATCCCCCCAGCAATAAAGCGATTCGGCCAGGCCCGCGGCGCGGCGCTCGTCGGCCAGCAGCGCCAGTTGCCGCTCCACGGCCGCCAGTCCGGAGCCGGCCCAGTGCCGGTACCAGGCCAGCTTGGCGTCCTCGGACACTTTCAGTTCGTGCACCAAGTACTTGAGCACGCGCAGATTATTCAGCGGATGGATCTCGCAGGCCACCATTTGCGCCAGCGCGCGCACCTGCGCCCGGCCCAGGGGCGTCGCCGGCAGCAAGGCAGGCGCGGGATGGGTTTCATCCAGGTACTCGATGATGGCCATGGACTGGGTCAGCCAGTGACCATCGCCCGTTTCGAGTGCCGGCACCAGGCCGTCACCCAGATGGCTCGCATAGTCTGCCGCACGCTGCTCGCCGCGCAACAGGTTCACGGGAACATAGTCGAAAGACAGGCCTTTGAGTTGCAGCGCAATGCGCACCCGATACGCGGCCGAAGAGCGGAAATAGGAGTGGAGCTTCATAGGCTCACAAGCATACAGCGGGCCTGCCGGGCTGCAAGTGCCCGGGCCGCGCACGCCGGGACGCGACCTGGAAAAATCACAACTCTTATAGAAGAATTGGCGCGATAGCCCACCGCCCGTGGCACACTTCTGCGCGCGGACCTGCACGGTGCAGGCCCTGGCATTTCCTCTCTCTAGGATTCCCATGCGCTATGTATTCACTCCTCCCGCCGTAGCCAGCCTGCCCGTGGTCGGCAGCCCCGAGCGTTTCCCCGTGCACC
>JAMNYN010000423.1 GCA_023622805.1 Pseudomonadota bacterium
CGGCTGGCGCCGAGCTTTGTGCGCTTCGGCCATTTCGAGCACTTCGCCGCGCGCGACATGCAGCCCGAGCTGCGCGCGCTGGCCGACTACGTGATAGATCGCTACTACCCAGCCTGTCGCAGCCACCCGCACGCGGGCGCCAATGCCTATGCCGGCCTGCTGCAGGCCGTGGCAGAGCGCACGGCCGTCATGCTCGCGCACTGGCAGGCCGTGGGCTTTTGCCACGGCGTGATGAATACCGACAACATGAGCATCCTCGGGTTGACCATTGACTACGGCCCATTCCAGTTCCTCGACAGCTTCGATCCACAGCACATCTGCAACCACAGCGACGCCCAGGGCCGTTATGCCTTCAACCGCCAGCCCCAGGTCGCCTACTGGAACCTGTTTTGCCTGGCCCAGGCCCTGATGCCGCTGATCGAGAGCAAGGACGCGGCGCTGGCCGCCCTGGAGCGCTACAAGACGGTGTATGCCGTGGCCTTCCTCGATCGCATGCGCGCCAAGCTCGGCCTGGCCCATCGCCAGGGCGGCGTGCAGCTGAGTGAAAGCGACGGCGCGCTGGTCGAACAGCTGCTGGGTCTGCTGACCGCAGGCCGCGTGGATTACACGGTGTTCTGGCTGCGCCTGACCGAGGCCGTGGCTTCGGGCAATTTCACACCCGTGCGCGACCTGTTCCTCGACCGCGAAGGCTGGGACGGCTGGCTGCAGACCTACTCCGCGCTACTGGTGCAAGCCGATGCCGACGTGGCGGCCGAGGGCATGCGCCAGAGCAACCCGCGCTTTGTGCTGCGCAACCACCTGGGCGAATTGGCCATACGCGCGGCCGAACAAGGCGACTTCAGCGTGCTGCGGCAACTGCAGGACGTGCTCGAACGACCCTATGACGACCATCCCGAACACGCGCAGTGGGCCGGATTTGCGCCAGAATGGGCTTCGTCCATTGCCATCAGCTGTTCATCATGAGCTTCCCCATCCAGAAAACCGACGCGCAGTGGCATGCCGTGCTGCAGGAAAAAGGTGCCGAACCCGGTGCCTACCAGGTCACACGCCACGCCGCCACCGAGCGCCCTTACACCGGCAAATACGAGCAGCACTGGGCCGATGGCAGCTACCACTGCATCTGCTGCGGCAGCAAGCTGTTCAACGCCGACACCAAATTCGACGCCGGATGCGGCTGGCCCAGCTTTTCGCAAGCCATTCCCGGCGCCATCCGTGAAATCGTCGACCACAGCCACGGCATGAGCCGCACCGAAACCGTCTGCGCCCAGTGCGGCGCCCATCTGGGCCATGTGTTCGAAGACGGCCCGCGCCCCACGGGCTTGCGCTACTGCATGAACTCCGCTTCGCTGGATTTCTCTTCCGACGCATCCTGAGCCCCCGCCAACTGCCGGTCGCCCCGCGTGGCGTGCGCCCCTCCTTTTTCTTCCTCTGGCTTGCAGGCCCCATGAAATTACTGATCGACTTCTTCCCCATCATCCTGTTCTTTGTCGCCTTCAAGGTCTGGGGCATTTACACGGCCACGGCCGTGGCGATGGTGGCCACCGTGCTGCAAATCATCTACCGGCGCTTGCGCAACGGCCGGGTCGAGCCCATGCAATGGGTCAGCCTGGGCGTGATCGTGCTGTTTGGCGGCGCTACCTTGCTCGCCGAAAGCGAGACCTTCATCAAGTGGAAGCCCACGGTGCTCTACTGGCTCATGGGCGGCGCCCTGCTGCTGGGCCAGTTGCTGTTCCGCAAGAACCTGCTGCGCTCGGTCATGGGTGCGCAACTGCAGCTGCCCGATCCCGTCTGGCTCAAGCTCAACTGGGCCTGGACCGCATTTTTCGCCGTCATGGGCGCACTCAATCTGTGGATTGCGTTTCACTTCGACACCAATACCTGGGTCAACTTCAAGCTGTTCGGCGGCATGGGCCTGATGCTGGTGTTCGTGATCGGCCAGGCACTGTTCCTGGGCCGCTACATGAAGGAAGACGGCACGGTCACCAAGGACGGCCAGCCATGAACAACCTGCCCCCCATCAGCGCCGCGGCCATGGAAGCCGCACTGCGCCAGCGCCTGGCGCCGACACAGCTGGAAGTGATAGACGAAAGCGCCCAGCATGCCGGCCATGTGGGCGCCAACGACAGCGGCTTCGGCACGCATTTTCGGGTACGCATTGCAGCCCCGGAATTTGCCGCCAAGTCCCGCGTGGCACGCCATCGCCTTGTGTATGATGCGCTGCAAGACTTCATTGACCAAGGTGTTCATGCCATCGCCATTGAAGTGCTTTGACTACACGCATGCCCCAGCGGGCATGTCAACGTTGTTCCAACAAAACGTTCTCTTTTTCTTTCGGGATTTCGCATGAATAAAAAGTTCTTGTCCAGCCTGGTGACGGCTGCCGTTTTGGGCACTGTGGCCCTGAGTGCCTCGGCCCAAAACCTGGCCATCGTCAACGGCAAGCCCGTTCCCAAGGAACGCGTTGAAGTGCTCAAGCAGCAGATCGAGCGCTCCGGCCGCCCCATGTCGCCCGAGGTCGAAAGCCAGATCAAGGAAGAAGTCATCGCCCGCGAAGTCTTCATGCAGGAAGCCAACCGCCTGGGCCTGGAAGCATCGCCCAACTACAAGTCGCAAATGGAACTGGCCCGCCAGACCATTCTGATCCGCGAACTGTTCGAAGACTTCCAGAAGAAGATTCCCGTCACCGACGCGGAAATGCAGGCTGAATACGACAAGTTCGTGGGTGC
>JAMNYN010000023.1 GCA_023622805.1 Pseudomonadota bacterium
TGTGCACCGCCGCGGGCGGCGTGCTGGTGTGGCAGGGCGCGCGCCTGCGCGTCATCCGCGCCGAGGAGCCGGGTTTTCCGGCCTTCTACCGCGTGGTCTGGACCGATCACGTGGCGGAGTTCTCCGACCTATCGGCGCCCGAAAGCGTGCTGTGCATGCAGGTGGTGACCGCCGTGGAGCGCGTGCTGCGCGAGCAGCTGCAGCCCGCCAAGATCAATCTGGCGGCGCTGGGCAACATGGTGCCGCACCTGCATTGGCATGTGATCGCGCGCTTTGACTGGGACAGCCATTTTCCCGCCGCTATCTGGGCCCCGGCCCAGCGTGCGCGCTTGCCCGAGCGCGAAGCCGAACTGGCGGCACGACTGCCGGAAGTCGAGGCCCGCCTCGTCGCTGCACTGCAGCCCTGGTCTTGAAATTTTCGAAGAAAGCAGGTTTGTCATGGCAGGTTTGAAGCCCGGAATCCCTACTCCCGCGTCCCTCACGGTGCACGGCGCATCGCGCGTGCTCGAAGTGGGCTACTCCGATGGAGCGCAGTTCCGCATCCCCTTCGAGCTGCTGCGCGTGTATTCGCCCTCGGCCGAAGTCCAGGGCCACGGCCCGGGCCAGGAAGTGCTGCAGCACGGCAAGCGCAATGTCGACATCGTTGCCGTCGAGCCCGTGGGCAACTACGCGATCAAGCCGATCTTCAGCGACGGCCACGAAAGCGGTCTGTACACCTGGGTCTACCTGTACGAGATGGGCAGCCAGCAGGAGGCACTGTGGGCGCAATACCTGCAGCGCCTGGCGGACGCCGGCGTGGACCGCGACACCCCCATGGCCCCCAAGTCCTCGGGCCACGGCTGCAGTAGTCATTGAAGCACCCCCTGAGCGCCTTCGCGGCAGGGGCCGTCCCCCGCTTCCCCCTCTCAACCTTCGGTGGAGGGGGGTGCCCGGCTAGGGACGGCACCGTCGCTGCGGGGCGGCCCTTGCTCGGTGCCCCTGAGTTGGGGCGCTCCAGTTGCGCAGGCTATGGATGGCGGATGGGCATTCAAGCCGTTCTCTACGGACAATCCCGGGTCCGTGAGGATCGGGATGCTATATTAATAGTAGCTTCAGGCGCATGAGCAGCCTGTTTGCCTGACGTATTTTATTTTTGAAGCAGGCGTGGCAAGCCCTGCGACTCCACAGGGTTGTCGCTGTACGCATGCCGCCGGCTTGCTTAGCATTCTTTGCATATGAGCTCCACACATTTCGGTTTCGAGTCGGTTGATGAACAGGACAAGGCGCGCCACGTGCGCGGTGTCTTCGATTCGGTCGCGACCAAGTACGACGTGATGAACGACTTGATGTCGGGCGGCTTGCACCGCGCCTGGAAGGCCTACACCGTGATGGTGGCCAACCTGCGCGAAGGCAGCAAGGTGCTGGACATCGCTGGCGGTACCGGCGATCTGGCGCTGGCGTTTTCCAAGAAGGTGGGTGCCAGCGGCTGCGTCGTGCACACCGACATCAATGAAGCCATGCTGAGCGTGGGCCGCAGCCGGCTGATCGACAAGGGCGTGCTGCTGCCGACCCTGGTCTGCGATGCCGAGCAACTGCCTTTCCCGGATGCGCATTTCGATGTGGTGAGCGTGGCCTTCGGCCTGCGCAACATGACGCACAAGGACGCCGCGCTGCGCGAGATGTGCCGCGTGCTCAAGCCGGGCGGCCGCCTGCTGGTGCTGGAGTTCTCCCGCGTCGCCAAGCCGCTGACCAAGGCCTATGACTGGTATTCGTTCAAGGTGCTGCCCAATCTGGGCAAGCTGGTGGCTGGCGACGACGCGAGCTACCGCTACCTGGCCGAGTCGATCCGCATGCACCCGGGCCAGGAAGAACTCAAGACCCTGATGAAGCAATGCGGATTCGGGCATGTGGACTATCACAACATGACAGGTGGCATCGTGGCCCTGCATGTGGGTATCAAGTGCTGAGTAGCATGTAGGCTGTGGTCGCGAGTGCAAATGAGCGATCAAACCAATAACTGAAGGGACATGACATGATGAAGCTGTGGTCGGTGGTGCTGGTGGCGATGCTGTCGGTGGTGCATTTGGATGCAGACGCCAAACGCATGGGCGGTGGCAAATCCATGGGGCAGCAATCGGGCAACGTGACCCAGCGCAGCGCGCCGGCGAACGCTCCGGGAGCTCCAACGCAAAATGCCAGCAATGCGGCGGCTGCCAAGCCTGCCGCGGCGCCGGCTGCCGCGGCGCCCAAGAAGCCTTGGGGCGCGATGCTCGGCGGCCTGGCCGCTGGTCTGGGCCTGGCCTGGCTGGCCCATTCCCTGGGCCTGGGTGAAGCGTTCGGCAATATGTTGATGTTCGGCCTGCTGGCCATGGCCTTGATGGCGGTGGTGGGCATGGTGATGCGCGCCCGCCGGGCCAAAGCGGAAAACGCCTCTGCCGCGCGCAGTCCGTTTGCTTTCGCTGGCGCGGGTGGTGATGCGTCGAACGCGCCCCTGGCCCGCCAGTACAGCCCGGACAAGGTCGGCAACGACGCTTCGGCCCGTCCTTGGGAAAACAACGCAACGGGCTTCGAGTCGGCTGCTCCCGCGGGCGCAGCTGCCGGATCGATGATCGGCTCCGGCCTGGCATCGACCTGGAGCGTGCCCGAAGGTTTTGACGTGGACGGCTTCCTCACGGCTGCCAAGCGCAATTTCGTGACGCTGCAGGCGGCTTGGGACCGTTCCGACATCGGCAGCCT
>JAMNYN010000182.1 GCA_023622805.1 Pseudomonadota bacterium
GTACGACTACCCCGCCACGCCTTTCGTGGCCCGCTTCGTCGGCACCATGAACCTGTTGCAAGGCACGGTGCGCTCGACCTGCGGGCGTGCCGTGCGCCTGGCGATCGAGGGCTGGGGCGAGATCGTCATCGAGTCCGACGCCGACCTGGCGGCGGGCCGGCGCGCCATGGCCGCGATCCGCCCGCAGACCATACGCCTGGAGGTGGCCGATGCCCGGCGGGACGCGCGCTTCTCCTGGCTGCCCGGCAGCATAGAGAGCGTGGAGTTCCATGGCGAGTTCACGCGCTACTGCGTGCAGGTGGGCGAGCATATGGTGTTCGCCGACCAGCCGCACTACGCGGGCCTGTCCAAGTTTCCGGCCGGCGCCAGCGTTTCCATAGGCATAGACCCGACGCTGGTGCGGCTGTACGGTCAATGACGCTGCGTCGCGCCTGAGCCATGGAGCTGTACCAAGTGCGGGCCTTCGTCGCCGTGGCGCGGATTGGCAATGTCACCAAGGCCGCGGAAGCGCTGTGTGTGACCCAGCCCGCGGTCACGGGCCAGCTCAAGAGCCTGGAGCAAAGCCTGGGCGTGGCGCTGTTCGATCGCAGCTCGGGCCGGCTGACGCTGACCCGGGCGGGCGAGCTGCTGCTGCCCAAGGCCGAAGCCTTGCTCGCGGCCAGCGGCGAGCTGAGCGCGATCGCCCGGCAGTTGCAGGGCGAGCTCACCGGCCGCGTGGACTTCGGCCTGCCCAGCGAGCCGGCCGACTTTCTGCGGCTGGGCGAAATGGCCACGCGGGTGCATGCGGCCCTGCCCCTGGTGGAGCTGCGCTCGCGCAGCCACTCCTCACTGCAACTGCTGGACCTGATACGCGCGGGCACCATCACCGCCGGCTATTTCATAGGCCCGCACCCGCCGCGCGATCTGCAATCGCTGTCCCTGCGTTCGGTGACTTACAGAATCGCGGTGCCGCTGCGCATGGCGGCGGCAAGCCAGATGGGAGGCTGGCGCGCCCTGGCCGAGTTGCCTTGGATCGATGGCCTGGACGATTCCCATATCCACCAATTGATGGGCGCGCTGTTCGAGCGTCAGGGGCTGGCGCCGCGGGTGGTCATGCAGGTCGAGGAAACCAGCGGCCTGGACGCCTATGTGCGCGCGGGCAGCGGCTGCGCGCTGCTGCGCGAGGAAGTCGCCGTGCGGGGCGTGGAGCACAACGACTGGATGGTCTGGGGCCAGGCCCAGCTCGATGCCGAGTTGTATTTCGTCACTTCGCTCGAAGGCGCCTGCGACCCCTTGATGGTGGCGCTGACCTCGCTGGTGCGCGGCGTCTGGGATCGCTAGCGCCCCAGACCCGTGCTGGCGATGGGGCCGGGGCAGGGGCGTAATATGGTTGCGCACCCAGCGGGTGCGATGTAAGGAGCACGTGATGACATACGGATCAAGAGCCGGCATGGCATTGACGGTGGCTTTGTGCCTGATCGGCAGCAGCGCGCTGGCCCAGCACGAACGCGGGCGCGAACAAGGGCGCGAGCACGGCGGCCGCGCCGAGGCCCGCCAGGCCGAGCCGCATCCCGGGCCCCAGGGCTATCCCCGGGTGATGGAGCCGCGGGGCTGGAACAATCGGCCCGGTAAGGTGGATCGCCGCGCCTACCAGCACAATTTCCAGGCCACGCGGCCTTTCCGCATAGGGCCTTATTACCAGCCGCACGGCTGGGAGTATCGCCGCTGGGGCTATGGTGAAATCCTGCCGCGCGCCTACTGGGCGGCGCCGTATCTGGTGATGGATTACTGGCTGTTCGGCCTGGATGTCCCGCCCCTGGGCTTCGAATGGGTGCGCGTCGGTGCCGATGCCTTGCTGACCAATATGCAGACCGGTGAAGTGCTGCAGGCGGTCTACGGCGTGTTCCTGTGAGGCCCTGGATCACTGCGGAGCCTGGCCCACGACGGCCGCCGCAATGCCCCATTTCAAGGGCGCACGCAAGCCGTCGCTTCGGCCCTGGAAGTAGCGCGCTTGCGCATCCGCCGGCCCGAGCTCTTCCAGGCCCTGGAAACCGAGCGCCTTGAGCTGGTGTGCCAAAGTCTCTGGCTGACTGTGGTGGGCCCATGGCTCGCCGAGCGCGGCCACTTTGCTGGCCATTTCCGGCTCGGTGTCGCGGCCCGTCTGCTGGTAGGTGAAGACGATTTCGCTGCCCGCCGGAAACTGCGCCACCAGGGCCAACAAGGCGTCCACGGCGACTTCGGACAAATACATCATCACTCCCAGGCAGGAGAAGAAGCTTTTTCTGGCGCGGTCCACTCCCGCCGCCTGCAATCCCTGGGCCAGCGAAGTCTGCTCGAAGTCGATGGCGACGAAGTGCACGTTGTCGGGGATATCGATGCCGGCCTGCGCCAGGAGCTGGCGTTTTTCCTCCTGCGAGGCCGGGTGGTCGACTTCGTAGATCCGCAGCCCCCGCGCCCAGGCGGGCTGGCGATAGGCGAAAGTGTCCAGCCCCGCGCCCAGAACGATGAACTGGGACACGCCCCGCTCCACGGCCGCGGCCAGGCGGTCTTCACAGTAGCGGCTGCGCAGCACGACATGCGCCCGCAGTTCGCGCAGGATCGATGCATGTGGATCACCGAGATAGGCCGCCGCGGTGTGCAGCATGCTCTCGCCCAGAAGCCGGGCGGAGAGAGGGTCGGCGAGAATCTTGGGCTCGCCGTCGATGGACTGGTGCAGCCCGCGCAACGCGGCGAC
>JAMNYN010000131.1 GCA_023622805.1 Pseudomonadota bacterium
CCGACATGGACGCGCTGGCCGCCAAGCTGGTGCACCAGTTGAGCCAGCCTTACGAAGGCCTGGAAGGCCACAGCCTGCAGGTCAGCCCCAGCATTGGCGTGGCGTTTTTCCCGCGCGACGGCCATGACGTGACGCTGCTGTGCCGGCACGCCGATGCCGCCATGTATGCCAGCAAGCGCGCGGGGCGCGGGCGCTTCACTTACTACGATGCCACGGCCAGCGCTGACAGCGCGCGCCTTTATGCGCTGGAGCGCCAACTGCCGCGGGCCGTCGCGGAGCAGCAACTGGTGCTGCATTTCCAGCCCAAGGTGCGCTTGTCCGACTGCCGCATCATGGGCTTCGAGGCCCTGGTGCGCTGGCAGCACCCCGAATACGGTCTGCTTTACCCCGGCGAGTTCATCGCCTCGGCCGAAGCCACGGGCGCGATCCGCGCCTTGGGTGACTGGGTGTTGCAGTCCTGCTGCCAGCAGGCGGCTGCCTGGCGCATGCAGGGGCTGGAGCCGGTGCCGATTGCGTTCAATGTCTCGCCGGTGCAGCTGCGCGACAGCGCGTTCGCCGAGCGCCTGGCGATGCACATCGCGCACTACGGCATCAAGGCCAGCGACTTGAGCATGGAGATCACCGAAAGCTGCCTGCTTGAACCCCGGGCGCTGGCGCTGAGCGTGCTGGCCCAGGTGCAGGCCATGGGCGTATCGATAGGCCTCGATGACTTCGGCACCGGCTTTTCCAGCCTGAGCCAGATCAAGGACCTGCCCATAGACACCATCAAGCTCGATCGCTCCTTCGTCAACGACATTCGCAGCAGCAGCGAAGCCGGCGTGATCGTGACTTCGGTCATCACCTTGGCGCACAACCTCAAGATGCGCGTAGTGGCCGAAGGCGTGGAGCTGATGGACCAGCTGGTGTATCTCAAGACCGCGGGCTGTGACGAGGCCCAGGGCTATTTCCTCAGCCGCCCGGTGGGCGCGCACATCGCCGAGAAGCTGCTGCGCGCGGTTTTTCTGCACCCTGCCTGAGAGCCGAGCCATGCACCGGGTTGAAGACGCAGGCGCGGACCGGCGCCAGACCGTGGCCTGGCTGCTGGGCGCCTGTGGCTGGCTGGCCGGTTCGCCGGCGCTGGCCTCGGGCTGCGAGCTGCCGCCGCGCCTGCGCCTGGCCTTCATTCCCAAGAGCCGCCAGGCCGTGGAGGAGGCCGCCTACGGCCTGCTGGCCCAGGCACTGGCCGAGGCGCTGGCCATGCCGGTGGACCTGGTGCCCGTGGCTTCCTACTCGGCCGTGGTGCAGGGCTTGCAGGCCGGCCATATCGATGTGGCCGAGCTGGGGCCGGCGACCTATGTGCAGATGCTGCAGGGCGGCGCCGTGGCCCGGCCCTTCGCGGCCATGGTCAGCGAAGGCGAAGTCCTGACGCGTTACCACTCGCTGCTGGTGGTGCGCAGTGCGTCGCGCAAGCGGCGCTGGGCGGACTTGCAGGGCGCGACGCTGAACCTGGTGGACCCGGCCAGCACGTCCGGGGCGCTGCTGCCTCGCCAGGCGGTCATGGCGCATACCGGTCAGGCGCTGGAAGTGTTTTTCTCGCGCGTGAGCTATGCCGGCTCGCACACCCGGGCCCTGGAAGCCGTGCGCAGCGGTCGCGTGGACGCGGCCTTTGTGTCCAGCCAGAGCCTGGCAACGGCGCTGCGGCACAAGAGCCTGGCGCCGGGCGAGCTGCGTACCCTGTGGGTGTCGTCGCCGCTGCCCACCGATCCGCTGGTGCTGCGCAAGAAGCTGTGCCCGGCGCTGCAGGCCCGGCTGGGTGCGGTCTTCTTGCGCCAGCAGCCGCTGCTGCGGCCGGCCCTGCGGGCGCTGGGCATGCAGGGCGTGGTGGCGGTGAACGAGAGCGATTACGCGGGCGTTGCGGCCTTGCTCAGCGGGCCGTGAGCTGCACGCGCATCAACTGCCCGTTGCGCTCATCGGTCAGCAGGTAAAGCCAGCCGTCGGGGCCCTGGCGCACATCGCGCACGCGCTGGCCGAGCTGCGGCAGCAACAGCTGCCGCTGGGTGATGCGACTATCCTGCACGCTCAGGCGTTCGAGCATGCGGCTTTTGAGCGCGCCGACGACCATCTGCCCTTTCCAGGACGCGCCATAGCGGTCGCTGGTGATGAAGGCCATGCCCGACGGGGCGATGGACGGCACCCAGTAATGCACGGGAGGCTCCATGCCGGCCAGGGAGGTCAGGCCCTTGCCTATGGGGCCGCCGCCGTAGTTCTCGCCGTAGGTGACCACCGGCCAGCCATAGTTCTTGCCGGGAGCGGGGCGGTTGACTTCGTCACCGCCCTGCGGGCCGTGCTCATGCACCCACAACTGGCCGTCGGGGGCCAGGGCCGCGCCCTGGGGGTTGCGGTGGCCCCAGCTCCAGATTTCCGGCAAGGCGTCCTGGCGTCCGATCAAGGGGTTGTCGGCGGGCACCGCGCCGTCCTTGCCCACGCGCACCACCTTGCCGAAGTGGCTGCGCAGGTTCTGCGCTTCTTCCTTGGCGCTGGAGCGCTCGCCCAGGGTCAGGAACAGCGTGCCGTCGGGCCGCCCGTTCACCAGGCGTTCGGCGATACGGCAGCCGAAGTGCAGCCGGCTGGCGAATTTGGGCTGCTGCGAAAAAATCACCTGCACGGCTTCCAGGCGCGTGGCGTCGGCGGACAGCCGCGCGCGTGCCAAGGCCGTGCTGTTGACCGCGCT
>JAMNYN010000624.1 GCA_023622805.1 Pseudomonadota bacterium
AAGACTGGTTCGAAAAACCCTGAATGCACTGATATTTCGGGCAGTCTCCGCCCCCATTGCGCTTTGTAGCGCAATCTTTGTCACTCGAGACGCCATGTCACGAAGCAGCCCATGTTGCTGCCGCTGGGGGGATCCATAAACGACATCGCCGCCGCCAGCGAGGCAGGACAACAGCTTGGGGATCTCTTCAGGGGGATGCTGTAAGTCATCGTCCAACGTGATGACAATTTCACCAGAGGCATGTCGAATCCCTGCCAGCAGCGCGTTGTGCTGCCCGTAATTCCTACTCATGCGCAAACCATGAACACGCTGATCAATCAGCGCCAATTCACTGATGACATCCCATGAGTTATCACCGCCACAATCTTCTACAAAAATGATTTCGAAACTGGACCCCTGCTTCTCCATGACCGATACAAGGCGGCCATGCAACTCTTTCAGGCACCCTGCAGACCTGTACACTGGAATAACAACTGACACACTCATATTATTCATACCGAAACCACGTCTTATTCTTTGACAGGCCATTTATACGTGGCGATTTCAAAACATTCCAGGCAACGGGGAGAAGTGTGAAAAATGTGAAGGCCCCATATATTTTCAACGCGTAGAAATAGCGCGTCTCGTAGTGCACGAGCAAGAAGATACTAAAAGAGCAAGCATAGAATGACAAGCATTGCCAAAAATAAACCGGAAAATCAGGGTGCCGCCGAATTTTCAGCAACAGAAAAATATTTAAAAAAACAAGCACCAGAAGCAGAAAATTCGTGACAAAACCGACGGCAGTTGCTGGATACCGGATAAGGGTAAAGTTTTTCAGAGAAGAAAACCAATAGTCAGGAAAGGCCGCAGCCTTATAAGCAATCCATTCGACAGGGTGATGCATCAATGCTTCATAGAACCTGCCCTCTTCCGATTTACCGCAGTAGCTTGGCTCCACCTTGCAGGCGACATTGCCACCGCCCAGCACAATCCACTCCCCTCCAGCATCTATTAACTCTTGATCTGTTTTACCTGCATTGGTAAAAACCAGAATTTTCGTTTGCACCCAGGATGTATTGCCTGTACTTGGTTCGTACAGATTATGAATCCGCCATGGCGCCATCACCATGTGTGCGGAAAACAGCATGACAGCCACCGTCTTGATGACATAGTTTATGTGCTGCCGATCTTTATCACTCAGTCTCTTCCGGAAAAATAGAAAATAAACCACAACCAATAGAACGGCACCCAAGGTCAGCAACACCACGAGCAATTCGAACTGCGATCTGAAATAGGCGGCCAAAGCGAGCGCCAACCCTGCACAGGCACCAAGCGGTAGGGAGCGGCGCCTGACAGCCATTGGCACCAGCAGCATGGAGGTCATGAACAAAGCGATTGACAGCCCCTCCCCAAGAACGATACCTGACGGCTGCAGCAGAAAAAGTCGCGTGACAGGAAAGGCAAAGGGGACTATCGGCAGCAACGCAGCGACAAGGGGCGAGGTGACAGCCAGCGCATTGACTCGCATCAGCGACAGCATCAGCGCGACAAGAGCGGCATTCAGCAGAAGAAGTATGAAAATAAAGGGAGCATCGATGCCAAAGAGCTTAAAGATCAGCCCCTCGGTCGCCATGAATCCTGGCGGCCACAGCTTTACCAGCCACTGGCTCTGCGGCTGTACCCACCCATGGTGGTAGATCTCCATTGCCCCCGAGACAAACGAAATGGAATCATTAAGTTTCGTCACACTTTCGGGAGCCATGAAATTTTCGGCGGTAGCAAACAAATCAGGCTGCCCCGAAATATCACGAACCAGCACGCCGATGCACACGGAAAACAAAAAGTAGACAGCAAACCAGAACGCATTGCCTCTTGTATTTATCAGCATTTTCTCGTCACCAACCCACTGCAAAATGTTTTAAAAATTTCATCCCCCACCAGGCGCCAGCCATCAAAAGCCATTCACCGCAGGCTCCATTCAGGTTTGCTGATTTATTAAAAAGTGAAGAAATCACTTTGAAAACCCATAGAGCGCCATCCTCCACTGCGGAGCAGTGCGCATTTTATGTCCGGAACCTCTGCCCCTGTCGATTTCCGTCCTGAAGTGCGTGAAAACGCCCAGACCCAAGCCCTCAAAACCCTCGCGTTAACCCTAGGCTGAAGCCTTTTCAAGCCCCCGAGGCCGCCCTGATTACCAGGCGCTTTGTCGGCTCCCGCAAGCACTGCAGTGAATCGCTCCAGGTTTGCTTACCTCCTGACCGCTTGGGGCGCGAGGAAGCCGCTTGTGGGCTGGGTGAAGCTTGGGTGTGCGGTGGTTTTTGCACTGCCGACCGGACGGCGGCTGTCCGTCACGCAATAAAAAACCCCGTGGCCTGAACGGCGACGGGGTTCTCTCTGCCGCGCCAGCGCGGCGGATGTCTTATGCGCTTACGCGCCTTCCCAGCGCCGCAGCACCAGGCTGGCATTCGTGCCGCCGAAGCCGAAGCTGTTCGACAGCACCTGGCGCAGCGAAGCGTCGCGGGTCTTGGTGACCAGGGGCATGCCTTCCACCGCAGGGTCGGGCGTTTCCACGTTGGCCGAGCCGGCGATGAAGCCCTTGTTGAGCATCAGCAGACAGTAGATGGCTTCCTGCACGCCGGTCGCGCCCAGCGAGTGTCCGGTCAGCGACTTGGTCGACGAGAACGGAGGGATCTGTTCGCCGAACACTTCGCGGATGGCGCGCAGTTCTGGCACGTCACCGACCGGGGTCGAAGTGCCGTGGGTGTTGATGTAGTCGATGGGACCGTCCAGGCCTTCGATGGCCTGGCGCATGCAGGCGATGGCGCCGTCGCCCGAAGGCGCGACCATGTCTTCGCCGTCCGAGGTGGCGCCAAAGCCCACCACTTCGCCGAGGATGTTAGCGCCGCGTGCCAGCGCATGCTCCAGGCTTTCGAGCACCACGGCGCCGCCGCCGCCGGCGATGACGAAGCCGTCGCGGTTGGCGTCATAGGCACGTGCGGCCTTCTCGGGCGTGGCGTTGTACTTGCTCGACATGGCGCCCATGCCGTCAAACAGCAGCGACATGCCCCAGGACAGCTCTTCGCCGCCGCCGGCAAACATCACGTCCTGCATGCCCCAGGCGATCTGCTGGGCCGCGGAGCCTATGCAGTGGGCCGAAGTAGAGCAGGCCGACGTGATGGAGTAATTGATGCCCTTGATGCCGAAATTCGTCGACAGGCAGGCCGAGACCGTGGAGCTCATGCAGCGCGTGACCTGGTAGGGTCCGACGCGGCGTATGCCCTTTTCGCGCAGCGTGTCAGCGGCTTCGATCTGGTTGGCTGGCGAGCCGCCGCCCGAGCCCATGATCAGGCCGGTGCGCGGATGGGAAACCTGCTCGGGTGTGAGTCCGGCTTCGGCGATGGCCTGGGTCAGCGCAATTTGCGCATAGGCCGCCGCATCCCCCATGAAGCGCAGCTGCTTGCGGTCAATCAGCGCCTCCACATCAATTTGCGGAATGCCGGCCACCTGGCTGCGCATGCCCAGTTCCGTGAACTGGGGCATGGCGCGAATGCCCGAACGGCTCTCGCGCAGCGAGGCCTCGACCGTTGCATTGTCGTTGCCGATGCACGAGACAATGCCCGTGCCCGTGATCACAACCCGACGCTTCATGCTGCAGATCCTCCGGTTTCGCCCTCACGCATGAACAAACCCACGCGCAGGTCGGTGGCCGTATAGATCACCTTGCCGTCGGCCAGCAGGCGTGCATCGCCGATGGCCATGTTGAGTTTGCGCTTGATCAGGCGTTTGATGTCGATTTCGTAAGTCACCAACTTGACGTCGGGACCCACTTCGCCGGTGAACTTGACTTCGCCCGCGCCCAATGCGCGGCCGCGACCTGGCAGTTGCAGCCAGGTCAGGTAAAAGCCGATGAGCTGCCACATGGCATCCAGGCCCAGGCAACCCGGCATCACCGGATCGCCCTGGAAGTGGCATTTGAAAAACCACAGATCGGGGTTCACATCGAGCTCGGCCACGATCTTGCCCAGACCATGCTCACCGCCATCACTGGCGATGTGCGTGATGCGATCGAACATCAGCATCGGAGGCAAAGGCAAGCGCCCGGAATCAGGAGTGAACAGCTTGCCCTCGCCGGAGGCGATCAGCTGCTGGTAGGAAAAGGAATCGGCCATTGTCAAACTTGCTCCACAGCGGTGAATTCACCGCTTCGTTGTCGCGTGGTCCGCAGCAGTTCGCATGCGCCACAGGCGCGCATTATCCGTTCCACAGCGCTGGCGTGGAACTGCAAAGACCCTGCAAATGCTACAGAACACAGGTGCATCAAAAGATAAGAGTCTACTAGCCCCGGCGGCGTTTCCACTGTTGCCACCCCGCCCAGGCCAACACCAGTGTGGCCAACAGCCACAGCGGAGCCTGTCCGGTCCAGCGCACCCAGCGGGCAAAAGGCGTGAGACCGTCGCGTCCCTGGACGCTGCCGACCAGTATGCCGCGCACATGTGGCGCGAGTGCGTCAGTCACTGTTCCGCGGTGGTCAATGATCACCGTGGCACCCGTATTGGTGGCCCGCAGCATGGGGCGCTCGAATTCCAGCGCCCGCATACGACTGATGGCCAGATGCTGGTCAATGGCGATGCTGTCGCCAAACCAGCCGATGTTGCTGACATTGACAAAAACAGTCGGTGCGGACGCGGGGTTGCGAAAGCGCTGGCCCAGTTCCTCGCCAAACAAATCTTCGTAACAAATATTGGGCGCCAGCCGCTGGCCCGCCCAGTCCATGGAAGGCTGGGCCAGGCCGCCGCGGTTGAAGTCACCCAGCGGAATGTTCATCATCTCCGTGAACCATCGGAACATCGGCGGAATGAATTCGCCGAACGGCACCAGATGGTGCTTGTCATAGCGGTAGATGGACTCCACTCCTGGCGTCCAACCTATCACGGCGTTGGTATAGCCTTCGGCCATGTTTCCCAGGGGAATGCCGATCAGCGCCGCCTGGCTGCCCTGGCGGAAATGCTGCTCCAGCGTTTCCAGATAGCCTGCGGGCATTTGCTGGGGCAGCAAAGGCAATGCGGTTTCCGGCGCCACCACCAGTTGGGCGTCGGTGCTGCGCAGCGCTTGCGCATACCAGTCCAGCGCCAGCGGCACACCGCTGCCTGGCTCAAATTTTTCATCCTGGGGAATATTGCCCTGCAGCAGGGCCACGCGCAGTGCCGGCAGTTGAGCGGTCTTTGCGTCGGCCAGGCACTGGTCGAGCGCGCAGTCCCGCTGCCAGAACAGGCCCGCCAGCAGCGCCACGCCGGCCAGCAGCAGGGCCCAGACACGCCATTGGCGGACCTGGCCAGTGCGCAGGCAGGCCAGGCCATAGGCCAGGGCCGCCGCGACGGCGCCCGTGCCGTACACGCCCAGCCAGCGCGGCAGCACGGACAGCGGGCCGTCGACATGGGCATAGCCTGAAGCCCCCCAGGGGAAACCGGTCCACAGGCTGCCCCGGGCCAGTTCGGCCAAGGTCCAGCAGGCGGTGAAAAGCAGTGCCGCGCCCAGCGCACTCGCGGGCTTGAGCCGCGCAAAGACCCAGGCGGCGAGCGCGTAATAACTGCCCAGGAAGGCGGACAGTGCCAGCACGGCCAGCACCGCCAGCGGCGCGGCCAGCCCGCCATAGGTGTGCATGGAGATGAACAGCCACCAGAACGTCGCGGCCAGCCAGCAGGTGGCAAACACGCCGGCGCGAGCCGCCGCGCTGCGCGCGCAAGGCGCCGTGCGCAAGCCATGGGCCAGCAGCGCCAGCGACAGGATTTGCAGCCACCACAGCGGCTGTCCATTCCCGGGCCAGGCGATGGACCAGGCCTGCGCCACGCCGGCGGCCGCCGCAACGGCCCAGGCAATCGCCCTGCCCGGGGCGCGAACGCGGTCAGACGGCGACAGGGGCATGGAGACGTTCAGTTGATCACCAGGCTGTCAGGCGCATGCTCGCGCACCACCTTGAACCAGCGCACGGCCCCGCCCTTGGTATGCAGCACGGTAAAGCCCAAGCCCATCATCTGCACGTATTCCCCACGCTTGGGCACATGGCCCATTTCGTGGGCAATCAGGCCGCCAATGGTGTCGAATTCGGCTTCGGGGTCGCTGGCATGGAGCTGGACTTCAAACGCTTCGGCCACGCGTTCGACCGACGTGTCTCCGGACACGCGGTAGCTGTTGTCGGCCAGCGCGAAAATGTCGCCTTCGTCTTCGGGGATGTCGAATTCGTCTTCGATCTCGCCGACGATTTCTTCCAGCACGTCTTCAATCGTCACCAGCCCGGCGACACGGCCGAACTCGTCGATCACGATGGCCAGATGGTTGCGGTTGCCGCGAAACTCGCGCAGCAGATCGTGCAGGCCCTTGCTTTCGGGCACGAACACTGCAGGCCGCAACAAGGCACGCAGATGGAGTTCGGGCGCGCGCTGGCGCTTGAGCAGGTCCTTGGCCAGCAGGATGCCGATGATGTTTTCGCGCTCGCCCTGGTAGACCGGGAAACGCGAATGGGCGGTCGTGATGACCTGGTGCAGGATGACATCGAAGGGGTCGTCAATATTGACGAGATCCATCCGCGTGGCGGCGACCATCACGTCGCCAGCCGTCATGTCGGCCATCCGGATCACGCGTTCGAGCATCACGCGTGCGTCGGCGCCGATGACTTGGTTGTCTTCGGCTTCGGCCAGGGTTTCAATCAGTTCATCGGCGGACTCGGGGGCCGGGTGGATGAACTCAGCGACTTTTTGCAGAAAACTGCGCTTGTCTTCCTTTTCGAAAGAACGAGCAGAATGCGGGTCTGACACTGTCTTGGGATGCAGGACGTGCGGTAGTGGAACAAGCGCCTAGGATAGCGGATTGGCCGCAAGTTTTGTGTGGTGTTTGCGGGAAATCCCCGCGCCGCCATGTCCCTCTTGCTGCCATGGACGGCAGCCACCGCCTGCCGCGGCAGGTGCCGGCCCCTGCGTTCCGCCCTTATTCCGCCGCCTTGTGCCGGCCTTCGCGCACGCCTTGGCGCACTTCCTGCACGCCGGCCAGGAAATCCCAGAACTGCTTGGCCTGCTTCTTGAGCTGGTAGTCGATCTCGGCGAACTGCTGCTCGACCAGATGCGCCATATGGGTGTCTATGCCCGCGGGCGGCAGTTGCAGATAGGCTTCGCTTTCCGGCCCGTCGCGCTTGACCGTGGCGCCCGCATTGCGCGCGATCTTGAGCATGGCCGTGTTTTCTGACAAGGCATGGATGAACACCATGCTCACTCCCTGGGTGCGGGCATGCATGATGGCGCGGTCGAACAGGCGTGCGCCCAGACCCTTGCCACGCGCCTGCTTGAGCACGGACACGCCGAACTCCGCACAGCTCTGATGTTCGGGATGGCTGGCCACGGCCAGATGCGCCATGGCGATCAGCTCCAGGCGGCGGTTGTAGATGCCAAACACCTGATCGCGTTCGAAGTCCAGTTGCTGGACGTAGCGCATCACCTGCTCATCGCTGGCCGCATAGCCAAAGCGCAGATAACGGTCGGCAGCATCCAGCTGGAGCAGATGGCGACCGACACTGGGACGGTGGCGCGGACCTAGCGAGCGAATCGGGACCATGGCAGTACGAATAGGTGCGAAAGGACGCTTTGGCGGGCTGGCGACCGGGCGCAGCATCTGCGAACCTGCGCGCCAGGAAGACTTCAACCAGTCAATAGAAACGTTCATGCTTCGAATATAGGGGATTACCCTAGATTCTCCAAGAAAAATGCTGCAGCGCAGCATTCAACCGACGCAGGCTTACAACAGCCTGGGCCCGTGCCCTCCATCCTATGCAACTGGCGCGGCCCAGCTAAGAGGCAGCGAGGAAGGGCCGCCCCGCACCGAGGCTGCCGCCCCCCTCCACCGAAGGATGAGAGGGGGGAGCGGCGTCAGCCGCTCAGGGGGTGCTCAACCTATACCGGCACCGCCGTCGTCGCCTTGACCCGGTCCAGCACAAAACTGGTCTTGCAATCCTGCACGCTGGGATGCTTGAGCAAGGTGTCCATGATGAAGCGGCTGTAATGCGCCATGTCGCTGACCACCACGCGCAGCAGGTAGTCCATTTCGCCGGTCAGCGACGCGCACTCCACGACTTCCGGCCAGGTCTGCACGCTGGCACGGAACACATCCATGGGATTGCGCTTACTGGTCTCGGTATACTTTTCCAGGCGTACATTGAGATAGGCCGTGAGACCCAGGCCCACCGTCTCGGGGCGCACCAGTGCCACATAGCGGTCGATCACGCCGGCCTCTTCCAGACGTTTGACACGGCGCAGCACGGCGCTGGGCGACAGCCCCACCTGCTCGCCGATGACGTCATAGGTTTCCCGGCCGTTTTCCTGCAGGCGCCGGAGAATGGCCCGGTCCAGCTTGTCGATTGCTTGCGTTGCGCTCATGGCCGGGATTCTACGAAAGACCGCCTCGAAACCGCAGGGTTTTCCCGAATCACCCTTGGAAATTGCATGAAATGTTTGTTTCGCGCATTTTTCATGCAAGACCATGGCGTCTGCGCTGACAACAACGCAGGAATTTCCCGCCATCAAGTTCTACAGTGGACCTAGAGCCTGTTCATGATCTTTTCCGGGGTGCGTTGCCCCCTCCTGGCGGTTCAGGCAAGGCGCGCGCCGCAAGATGCACTGGTGTGCATCGAGGACGGGCAACGCAGCATGGGCCGTCAGGAGGGGGTAACCCGGAGGGCATGCGCACCCCGGAAGAGATCATAAACAGGCTCGTTAACCATCGCCAGCACCCCTGGCAGGAGACTCCCCATGAACGCCCCGCTTCCCGTCGCCCCCGCCTCTTCCACCGCCGCCTGGGACAACCCCATGGGAACCGACGGTTTCGAGTTCATCGAGTACGCCGCGCCCGATCCCGAGGCCATGGGCCGAGTGTTTGAAGGCATGGGCTTCAAGGCCGTCGCCAAGCACCGCCGCAAGAACGTGACGCTCTACCGCCAGGGCGAAATCAATTTCATCATCAACGCCGAGCCCGACAGCTTTGCCCAGCGCTTCGCGCGGCTGCACGGCCCCAGCGTCTGCGCCATCGCTTTTCGCGTCGACGACGCCAAGGCCGCCTACGAGCGCGCGCTCGACCTCGGTGCCTGGGGGCATGAAGGCACGCACACGCCCGGCGAACTCAATATCCCGGCCATCAAGGGCGTGGGCGACAGCCGCATCTATCTGGTCGACCGCTGGCACGGCAAGAACGGCGCAAAGCCCGGCGACATCGGCAACATCGGCTTCTTCGACGTGGACTTCGTGCCGCTGCCCGGCGTCACCACCGAAGAGATGCTGACCCCGCGCGGCCACGGTCTGACCTATATCGACCACCTGACGCACAACGTGCACCGCGGCCGCATGAACGAATGGGCCGACTTCTACGAGCGCCTGTTCAACTTCCGCGAGATCCGCTACTTCGACATTGAAGGCCAGGTCACGGGCGTCAAGAGCAAGGCCATGACCAGCCCCTGCGGCAAGATCCGCATTCCGATCAACGAGGAAGGCAAGGAAAAAGCCGGCCAGATCCAGGAGTACCTGGACTCGTACCACGGCGAAGGCATTCAGCACATCGCCATGGGCTCGGACAACCTCTACGCCACCGTCGACGCCTTGCGCGCCAGCGGCGTGCGCCTGCTCGACACCATAGACACCTATTACGAACTGGTCGACCAGCGCATTCCCGGCCACGGCGAGCCCCTGGAAGCGCTGCACCAGCGCAAGATCCTGATCGACGGCAAGAAGGACGCCATCCTTTTGCAGATCTTCAGCGAAAACCAGCTGGGCCCGATCTTTTTCGAGTTCATCCAGCGCAAGGGCGACGATGGCTTTGGCAACGGCAATTTCAAGGCCTTGTTCGAAAGCATAGAGCTCGACCAGATGCGCCGCGGAGTGCTCTGAGCCCACAGGCGCCAGGAGCTGCCATGACATCCGCCGAGCATTGCACCCACCCAGGCATGCTGCGCCGGCGCCTGCTGGCTGCCCTGCTGCTGGCGGCAGGGCCTCTGTCCCGCGCCGCGGCCCAGGACAGCACCACGCCGCTGCGCCTGCTGGTTCCCCCGGGGCCACTGCAGGCACCGGCCCAGGTCCTGGCGGAAGCGGCGCAGGCCGCTCTGGGCGACATCACGGTGCAGCCCGCCCCGGGCAGGGGCAGCGGTTCCGCTGGCGCCGTGGTCGCCCAGTCCCGGCCGCAGGACAGGATGCTGCTCATGGGCAGCCTCGCCACCCACGCCCTGCAGCCCTGGCTTTGCCAGCCTACGGGCTACGATGCCCTGACCGACTTTCGCCCGCTGCTGCTGATGGCCCGCGTGCCGCATGTACTGGTCGTGACGCCGGCCGCGGCGCAAGGCATGCGCAATCCATTCGATCTGCTGCGCCAACTGCGCCAGCACCCGCAATCCCTGCGCTATGCCTCCAGTGGCTGGGGCAGCCTGGGCCATATTGCCGGCGAGCTGCTGCAGGCAGGCACGGGCCTGCGCATTGCCCACCTGCCTTTCCAGGGCGAGCAGCCCGCCATGGCGGCCTTGCTGTCGGGGGCTGTGGACATGGCTTTCGATGCCCTGCCCGCCGTGCTGCCCCTGATACGCGCCGGCCGCCTGCAGGCCCTGGGCGTGACTTCGCTGCTGCGCTCGCCGCTGCTGCCCGACGTGGCCAGCCTCAACGATGTGACCGGCAACTTCAACCTGGGCAACTGGTTCGGCCTGTTCGCCCCGGCGACGCTGTCCGCCGAGGAAGCCGGCCACTACGCCCAGCACTTTTCCGCGGCCCTGCAGTCGCCTGCCGCGCGCGCACGCCTGATGGCCCAGGGCATCCTGCCGGAAAACCTGGTGCTAGACGACTTCGCGCGCTTCGTGCAGTCGGAGCACCGGAAATACGGCCTGCTGATCCAGACCTACCGCATTCAGCCGTCTTGACAGCTGCATTTTCCAAGGAGAAAGCCATGGGACAAGCTCCAGTGGTCTACGGACAATCCGAACGCCCGCCGCGCGGCGACTACACGCGCGCCGCCAGCGACTACACCTGCGCGCAGAATTACGCGGCCTACACCGAGACCGACCACGACACCTACCGGCGCCTGTATGCACGCCAGTCGGCCCTGCTGCCCGGCAGGGCCAGCTCGGAGTTCATCGCCGCCCTGCCCGCGCTGGGCCCCCACGAGCGCATTCCGCGCTTCGAAGACATCAACGCCCGCCTGATGCCGGCCACGGGCTGGCAGATCGTGGGCGTGCCGGGGCTGATTCCCGAACTGGATTTCTTCCGCCTGCTGGCCGCACGCAAATTCCCGGTCACCGACTGGATTCGCACGCCGGCCGAGTTCGACTACATCGTCGAGCCCGACATCTTCCACGACCTGTTCGGCCATGTGCCCTTGCTGTTCAACCCGGTGCTGGCCGACTATGTCCAGCGCTATGGACAAGGCGGCCTCAAGGCCGACCGCCTGGGCGCCGGCGAAATGCTGGCCCGGCTGTACTGGTACACGATCGAGTTCGGTCTGATTCGCGAGCCGGACGGCCTGCGGGCCTATGGCGCGGGCATTCTGAGCTCCAGCGGCGAGCTGGTCTACTCCGTGGAAAGCCCCAAGCCGCAGCGCCTGCCGCTGACGGTGGAACGCGCCATGCGCACGCGCTACAAGATCGACACCTACCAGCCCACCTACTTCGTGATCGACAGCTTGCAGCAGCTGTTTGACCTGACCGAGGCCGACTTCGAGCCGCTGTACGCGCGCTTGCGCGATCTGCCCGAATACACGGCCGACGGGCAGATCCTCGCGCCCGGCTAAGCCTGCTCGACCTGCTCCACGCAGGCCTGCATGACTTCCGGCGTGAAAGCCATCTGCACATGGGCCTGGTCGACGATCAGCCGGTTGTCGGCGCCGGGGTAGGTCGCCGCGAGCGCCGGCATCACCAGGTTGTCGCAGTTCGAATACCAGCAGCTCATGCGCGCTGCGAGCGCCTGCGGCTCATGGGCCGCGAGTTCGCGCAGCCAGCCGCTATCCAGCCGCATCTGCCGGCTGTTGACGCTGTGGCTGAAATGCGCGATCCAGGTGCCGCTATGC
This sequence comes from Pseudomonadota bacterium, assembly GCA_023622805.1. Lineage (GTDB taxonomy): Bacteria > Pseudomonadota > Gammaproteobacteria > Burkholderiales > Burkholderiaceae_C > Comamonas > Comamonas bellezanensis. The sequence goes on from JAMNYN010000624.1 coordinate 12,058, forward strand.
GGCGTGGCCAGCGTGATCACGTGCGCCACGTGCGCCTGCAGCCGCCGCGCGGCCTGCGCTTCGTTCACGCCTTCACAGACAATGACACCCCGGCTGCGCAGCCAGGCCCGGATCACCAGGCCGCCCATGCTGTGGCCTATCAGCACGGGCGGTCGCTGCGTGGCCGATGTCATGCGCCGCACGGCCGCATCCAGATCGGGAGCGCAGTCATCGATAGCGCCCCAGGCCGGCTCCAGTGTGACCGCGATGCAGGGAATGCCGCGCGCCGCCAACAGCCGTTGCCAGGGCTGCCAGAAAGCGCGGTTGCACAGATAGCCATGCACCAGCACCACGCCCACGCGACCCGCGGGCGCTTCGACGACATCGGCGACCGCGTGCGTGCGAAACGGCTGCCGCCAGCCGAAGATGCGGTAGGCAAGCCCTACTTCGGCCAGGAAAGCCCGCAACATGGCGCGCGCCGATACCCGCGGCAGCGCCCCCATGGGGTCGCGCGGCGCGACGAGGAGGCAGACGAATTGCAGGCCCACACTCCACGCCGGCACCAGCAACAGCGCCGCCACGCCGGCCAGGGCCAGCCCGGGCGAGCGCGGCCATTGCCACCCCAGCCATGCCAGGGCCAGTGCCCAGCTGCCGAGGATCGCGGCCTGTTGCCAACGTGCATTCATGCCTGTCTCCTTGCGTTCTTCGCGGATCTTATGCCACCCACTCCTAGGACAAGCCCGGGGCACAGTCTGCGCCGCGCCGCGCCAGAATGGGGCATCTCCGCATGGCCTGCTTCCCAGGCCACCCTTCGACAGGCACACAAGGCGCAACTCGCATGGATCCTATCTGGCTGCAGCACTACCCCGCCGGCGTTCCCCACACTGTCGATCCCGAGGCCTACCGTTCGGTGGCGGAGTTGATTGAAGAATCGCTGAAAAAAAACGCCAACCAGCCGTTCTCGGTCTGCATGGACCGCTGGATGCACTACCGCGACCTCGACCTGCTTTCGGCTCGGCTCGGCGCCTGGTTGCAGGGCCTGGGGCTGGAACCCGGCGCGCGCGTGGCC
>JAMNYN010000388.1 GCA_023622805.1 Pseudomonadota bacterium
TCGCTGGAGCTGGGCGGCAAGTCGCCCACCATCGTCATGCCCGACGCCGACCTCGACCACGCCGTGGCTGGTGTGCTCTACGGTATCTTCAGCTCGTCAGGCGAGTCGTGCATCGCCGGCTCGCGCGCATTTGTACACGAAAGCCTGTACGACGAATTCAAGCGCCAGCTGCTCGAAGGCGTGAAGAAGTTGCGCGTGGGCGACCCCTCGCGTGAAGAGACCCAGATGGGCCCGCTGGTCAACCTGGGCCACCGCGCCTCGGTGGAACGGTATGTGCAACTGGGCCGCGACGAAGGCGGCACCGTGCTGTGCGGCGGCGAGCGCCCCACCGGCGGTTGCTTCGATGGCGGCAGCTACTACCTGCCCACCATATTCGAAGGCCTGCCCAACAGCGCACGCATGTGCCAGGAGGAAATTTTCGGCCCGGTGCTGGCCCTGCTGCCCTGGAAAGACGAGGACGACCTCATTGCCCAGTGCAACGACAGCATGTTCGGCCTGGCCTCGGGCATCTGGACGCGCGACTTCAAGAACGCCTGGCGCGTGGGCAAAGCCCTGCAGACCGGCACCGTGTGGGTCAACACCTACAAGGTCTTCTCGATCAGCACCCCGTTCACGGGCCTGAAAATGAGCGGTTACGGCCAAGAGAAGGGCCGGCTGGGCATTCTGGAATACACCAGCCAGAAGAGCTTCTACATTGGTCTGAACGAAGCGCCCATGCCCTGGGCCAACAGCTGAAAGGTGACTCCATGATGGTTCGCCACCTCTTTCTTGTGGCTTGCGCCCTGATCACCGTGGGCACTACCGTCCACGCGCAGACCGCCGCCGAAAAGGCCCTGGCCGCCGGCAAGTTCACCCTGGTGGCGCCTTTCCCGCCGGGTGGCCCCATCGACACGCTGGCGCGGGTGCTGGCCGATGGTCTGGGCAAACGCTACAACCAGGTGGCGGTGGTCGACAACGCGCCAGGTGCGGCTGGCAACATCGGCATGGACAAGGTGAAAAGGGCCAAACCCGACGGCCACACCCTGCTGGTCATCCCGGCCGGCAACCTCACCATCAACCCCACACTGATGCCGAAGTTCCCGTTCAGCATTGGCAAGGACTTCGTGCCGGTGGCGATGCTGGCCAAAACGCCCAACGTGCTGGTGGCCCATCCCGGCACAGGCATCCAATCGGTGCCGGAGCTGATCAAGACCGCCCGCGCCAGGCCCGACAGTCTGTCCTACGCCTCGCCTGGCATCGGCAGTGGGCTGCACCTCGCTGGCGAGCTGTTCAAAGCGCAGACCAAGGTGGAGCTGCTGCACCTGGCCTACAAAGGCACACCACCGGCCCTCAACGACGTGCTGGGCGGCACCGTGGCGCTGATGTTCAGCAACCTGCCCACCGTGCTGCCCCACATCAAGAGCGGCAAGCTGGTGGCGCTGGCCGTGACAGACGACACCCGCACCCCGACCGCGCCGGACATCCCCACCATGGCCGAGGTCGGTGTGCCAGGGATCGTCATACCCTCGTGGTACGGACTGCTGTCTCCCGCCGGCACACCGGCGGATGTGGTCGAGCAACTCGCCCGTGACGCGCAAGACATCCTGGCCCAGCCCGCCGTGCGCGAGCAGCTCAAGGCCCAGGGCATGACAGGCTGGAACCTGCAGACCGCCGCCTTTGGAGCCCACATCCGCGACGAAACCGCGCGCTGGGCCCAGGTCATCAAGGCCCGCAACATCACCATGGAATGAGCGCCGTGAGCGACTCTCCGAATCCCAGCGTCGGCTGGACATGGGCCGGCGCGCAATCACACAACCGCAAGAGGAAAAGCACAAGATGGATCTGGGCATCAAGAACAAAAAAGCATTGGTCTGCGGCGCCAGCGCCGGACTGGGCTACGCCTGCGCCGAAGCGCTGGTGGACGCGGGCGTACACGTGGTCATCGTGGCACGCACGGAAGGCCCGCTGCTCGACGCGGCACAACGGCTGCGTGGCCTGAATGCAGGCGCTGTGGATGCTGTCGCCGCCGATGTGACCACGGTCGAAGGGCGCGCGCGCATCTTCGCCGTTCACCCGGACTTCGATATCGTCGTGACCAACGCCGGTGGTCCGCCGCCGGGCGATTTCCGGCACTGGGACCAGGCCACCTGGCACCGGGCCATTGACGCCAACATGCTCGCACCCATTGAACTGATCAAGGCCACTGTGGACGGCATGATGGCGCGCGGCTGGGGCCGCATCGTCAACATCACCTCCAGCGCGGTCAAGTCCCCCGTGGACGGCCTGGGCCTGTCCACCGGCGCGCGCAGCGGTCTCACCGGTTTTATCTCGGGCCTGGCACGCAGCACCGTGGCCAAGGGTGTGACCATCAACAACCTGCTGCCCGGCACCTTCGACACCGCACGTCTCGCCAGCAACCTCGCGGCACAGGCGCAGCGTGAAGGCAACGATGTGGACGCAGTCACAGCGGCGCGCCTGGCCAAACACCCAGCCCACCGCTTCGGGCAGCCCAGCGAGCTGGGCCACACCTGCGCCTTCCTGTGCAGCGCCCACGCGGGCTACATCAATGGCCAGAATGTGCTGCTGGACGGCGGTTCATTCACCGGCGTGTTCTGAGCGACACCGCGCGGCAGATGGCCCTGCCCCAGGCCTAGACCTCGGCACTGGCGGCAAGAGGTGGTGCGCCCTCCATAGCCGCACGCTGCGCCAGCTCGCGCTTGGCATAGGCCGTGGGCGACAACCCAGACCAGCGGCGAAATGCACGGGCAAACACTTTGTCGGACTCGTAGCCAGCCTCTTGTACCACCTGCGCCAGCGGCACACGGCCGGCTTCCAATTGCTCGGCGGCCAGTGCCATGCGGTGCGCACTCAAATAGCCCATGGGCGTATCGCCCACCAGGCTTTTGAAACGCTCGCTGAAACGCGAGCGCGACATCGCCGCCTCGCGCGCCAATGCGTCCACCGTCCACGCCTGCGCGGGGTGACGGTGCATGTGGGTGATGGCGCGGGCGATGGCCGGGTCGGACAGCGCGCGCCACCAACCGGCGTCTGTCGAGCCAACTGCACGCAGCAGGTGCTCCCGCAGGATGTTGACCAGCAACAGCTCGCCAAGACGGCTGGCCGACAGGCGCCACCCCGGGCGCTGGGCAAGGGTTTCGGTCACCAGCGCTTCCATGGCGCCGGCCAGACTGCCCGCCATGGGCAACTCGCTGGCCCGCACGTGGATCAGGGGCGGCAGGATGCGCAGCACCGAATGCCGGCAATAGGCCGAGAACCACAACAAGGCGCTGAACATCTCGCAGGACTCCCCGGCGCCGCCATGGCGCAAGATCAGGGGCGCCTCATCGCGGGCTCCAGGCGTGCGCTGGGCCAGCAACTGGGAAAAGGGCACGGTGGGCACGTCCGGGCTTGAACCCATGCGGTGCGCAGTCCCCAAGGGCAGCATCACCAGATCCCCCGGCTCCACACGCAGCGGCCCAGCCATGCCAGGCAGCTCTATCCACCAGGGCGCGCCACGGGCCATGCGAATGACCGCGCTGCTGGTCACCCCCTCCGAGCGCAGGCCCCAGGGCGCGAACAAATGAAAGCGCGCCGTCACGGCGCGTTCGGCACGGCAAATGGCCAGGATTTCGCTTAAAACATCCATTGGAGAGCAGGGCGTATAGGTGGTGAAACAGTCTGGACGAATAGTGCCCAATCGCGGCGTTGTGGCGGTTGAGCACAACAGGCCATGCTTGAACAATCGAACCCATCGTAAAGCCAGGAGCTAGCATGGGTTCATTGAAAATAGGTATTGTCGGTGGTGGTGTGGGCGGATTGTCCGTGGCCATTGCGCTGCGCCAGAACGGCCACGACGTCACCGTGTTCGAGCAGGCCAAGGGCTTCTCACGCGTGGGCGCCGACATCAACCTCACGCCCAACGTCGTGCGCGCCATCGACGGCCTGGGCGCCGGCGTGGCCATTCGCCGCACCGGCGCTCGCCCCACCTTCCGCATCAGCCGCGACTGGGACACGGGCCAGGAAACCTCGCGACTGGGCATGGGCGACACCGCCGAGCGTGAATATGGCGCGCCACAGATCACCATCCACCGTGCCGACATCCTGGCCGCGCTGGCCGAGCAGTTCCCCATCGAGAACATCCAGTTCGGCAAGCGCATCCAGTCGCTGCGCCAGGACGACGAGGGCGTGACGCTGGCCTTCGAAGACGGCGGCAAGGCCAGCTTCGACGTGGTCGTCGGTGCCGACGGCATCCACTCGCGTGTGCGCACCGCGCTGTTCGGCGAGGAACACCCGCGCTTCACTGGCGTGGTGTCCTTTCGTTCGGTGGTGCCCACGGAGCGCGTCAAGCATGTGCCCGAGATTGAGGCCTTCACCAAATGGTGGGGGCCCAACCCACAAAGCCAGATCGTGACGTTCCCGCTCAACCAGGGCCAGGAAACCTTCATCTTCGCCACCACCGGCCAGGAAAACTGGACCAACGAATCGTGGACCAGCGAGGGCGATGTGCACGAGCTGCGCGGCTTCTACAAAGACTTCCACCCCGACGCGCGCGCCCTGCTGGATGCCTGCGACACCACGCTCAAGAGCGCGCTGTACGAGCGCGAGCCGCTGCCTCAGTGGTCGCAAGGAACGGTCACGCTGCTGGGCGACGCCAGCCACCCCATGCTGCCCTTCATGGCGCAAGGCGCGGGCATGGCCATCGAGGACGCGGTGGTGCTGGGCCGCGCCTTGGCTGGCGTATCCAGCCGCGCGGACGCCGAACAAGCCTTGGTGTGCTACGAAAATGCGCGCAAGCCACGCACAGCGCAGATCCAGATCGGCTCGCGCGGCAACCAGTGGATGAAGGGCCAGGGCAACGCCGACTGGGTGTACGGCTACGACGCCTGGAACACGCCGTTGACCAGCTGACATCCCCCTCACACATCCCCAAGGATACGTCATGAAACAAGCCCAAAAACGCGCCCTGCTGGCGACCGCCCTCGGCGCCTGCACGGCCCTGGCCTGGCCCTCCATGGCCCTGGCACAGAGCTTCCCCAGCAAGACTATCACCATCGTCGTTCCCTTCCCGGCCGGTGGCGGCCCCGATGTGGCCGCCCGCGTGCTGGCCGAGAAACTGGCCCCCAGACTCGGTCAAGCCGTGGTGGTGGAGAACAAGCCCGGCGCCGGCGCGCTGCTGGGCGCTGGCACGGTGGCCCGCGCCGCAGCCGATGGCCACACCCTGCTGCTGACGCCCAACACCCTGGCCATCTCGCCCCATGTCTTGAGTGCCAGCGCCAACAGCAACGTCAATGTGCAAAAAGACCTGGTGCCGGTGATCGCCCCCGCGACCACCCCGCTGGCCCTGGTGGCCAACCCCCAACTGGGCGTGAAAAACCTGGCCGAACTCTCGGCTCTGGCGCGCACCAAGACCGACTTGACCTATGGCAGCCCGGGCAACGGCTCACCTATGCATTTCGCGGGCGAGATGTTCAAGAAGTCCACGGGCCAGGCCCTGCTGCACGTGCCCTATCGCGGCGTGGCACCTTCGCTCAACGCCGCTTTGGGCGGTGAAGTGCAGTTGCTGTTCGTAGCTCTGGGCGGCGCCTTGCCCCAGATCAAGGCCGGCAAGCTGGTACCGCTGGCAGTCGTGGAACATTCGCGCTCCAGCCTGTTGCCCGACGTGCCCACCGCCTCCGAACAAGGCGTCAAGGATGTGGAAGTGGCCGCCTGGTACGGCGTTTTCGCACCGACAGGAACACCTGCTGCGGCGATCAACCGCTTGAATCAGGAAATAAACGCAGCCCTGAAGCTGCCCGACGTGCGCGAGCGCTTTAACGGCGCGGGTCTGGAGGTACTGGGTGGCACGCCCTCGCGCCTGGCCGACTTCATGAAGGCCGACAACCAGCGCTACGGCAGCTTGGCCCGCGAACTGCGCATCCGCGCCGATTGAATTTCACAAAAAAAGGAGACAAGCATGAAGAAATACCTCATCGCCAGTGCAGCGATCCTCGCCTGCAGCCAATCGGCGCTGGCCCAAAAAGCCAACAGCGTCGAAATTTACGGCCTGCTCGATGTCGGCATCGAACACGTGACCGGCGTGGGCGCCTCCGGCGACTCGTTGCAGCGCATGACCACCAGCAGCAACACCGCGCCCTCGCGCCTGGGCTTTCGCGGCAGCGAAGACCTAGGGGGAGGCATGAAAGCATTCTTCACGCTGGAGCAGGGTATTGTGATGGACTCCGGCGTTCTGAGCCAGGGCGGTCGCGCCTTCGGCCGCCAAGCGTTGGTGGGCATCAGCGGCCCCGGCATGGGTGCGTTGTCGCTCGGCCGCCAGTACACCATGACCTTCTGGTCGGGTCTGGGCACTGACATCCACGGCGGCGGATTCTACGGCACCGGCTCGCTCGACCCCTACCTGCCCAACGCGCGCGCCGACAACGCCCTGGCCTGGCGCAAGTCCTTTGGCAACGGATTTCAAGCCGGCGCGACCTACAGTTTCGGGCGCGACAGTGTGAACGCAGGCCCCAGCCCTGCCGGCACCAACTGCCCGGGTGAGGCCGCGCAGGATGCCAAGGCCTGCCGCGAATGGTCGCTGATGGCCAAATACGACAGCAAGACCTGGGGCACGGCTTTCGCCTACGACCGCCAGCACGGTCGCAGCCTGGGTACCGCGCCGGATACGGTGTTCGGCGGCCTCAACAGCAGCGGCAAGACCGACAGCCGCCTCATCCTCAACGCCTGGACCAAGTTCGGCGACGTGAAGGTAGGCGGCGGCCTGATCCAGCGCAAGAACCTGGGATCGGCCACCCGCCCCAACAGCGACCTGTGGCACCTGGGCGCATCCATGCCGGTGGCGCCCGCGCTCACTCTGTCGGGCCAGGTGGTCACGCTGCGCTACAAGAACGCCAGCGATTACAACGCCACGGTGATGGCACTGCGCGCCACCTACGCCTTCTCCAAGAGCTCCAACATGTTCGCGCAGGTCGGCCACATCAAGAACAACAAGGCTTCGGCGGTGGCGCTCAGCGGTGGTTCACCGGGCAGCAACCCGGTGGCGGGCGCTTCGCAGACCGGCATCAACATCGGCCTGCAGACGGCGTTCTGATCCCGTATCGTCCAAGTCACGGCCCCGGGAGTCCCGGGGCTTTTTTTATGGTGTCCTGGAAGCATGCAGATCAGCCCGGATGGGCAGCCAGGCCGCGCATCCGGGTACGGTTTCCACAAACCCAGTCATAAGGATGCGGGGGCCGCTGGGGGCCGGCGCTTTTCGGCCGCTGGAACGGACTCCACCGCCGGGATCGCAGCGGTGGTGGTTGGCATTGCGACGGCGTTCGCGCCGACAAGGGGAACCTGTGGTGGGTCAGCCCTTGGCTTTGTCGGTCATGAACTTGCCACTGGGCGCGCCGGCGTTCACTTGGCGGCGGGTGTGGCCGTCGATGCCACCTTTGATCGCCCACTCGGCGAACACCGTGGGGCCGGGAGTGAATTCGCGTGGCTGCCAGTCGGCGGTCAATTCGTCTTCGTCCGTGTAGTACTCCCACAGCGCACCGGCGGGGCTCTCGTAGTACCAGAACATGGCAGAGGAAATGGGATGACGGCCCGGGCCGAGTTCGGTGTGCCAGCCCTGGCGCGACATGTTCAGTCCGCCCCCGATGACCTCGTGCAGGTCGCGCACGGTGAACGCCACGTGGTTGAGTCCCACGCGCTTCTCCGGAGTCTCCAGCAAGAACAGATCATGGTGGCCGCCATTGGGGGCACAACGCATGAAGTGGCCCCGGTTGGGGTAGCGGTCGGAGACCACAAAGCCCAGGCACTGTTCGTAGAACGCGGTGGTCTCAGCCAGATCCTTGACGAAGAACACCACATGCCCGACCTCAACCGGCGTGGCGCGATCGTAGGCGGGCGCTGGCTGGTTCACCCGTTCACGGTCGGACCAGGTATTGGTCTTGGCCGTCGTGAGCATGACCGGTCGTTTGCGGCTGACCTGCACCCGCACCGCCAGGCCGTTGGGGTCGGTGCAACCGACACGCTCGCCGCTGTCCACAAAACCGGGCTGGGACTTGAACTTGTTGCGGATGGCGTCCAGATCGGCCTGCGTTTCGACACCCCAGACCACTTCGCGCAGCGTCGGGTCGGCTTCGATGCCCGGCGGCAGACCGGACTTGCCCGACGCAGCCGCAATCACACGGCAACCGTTGAGCGACTCGCTCACGACCTCTTCATCGGAAACGCTGACATGGGTCAAACCCCAGTCGCTGAAGAAGCTCTGACAGGCCGCCAGGTCTTTGGCTCCAAAGGTGACTTCGTCGATACCTTCCACGCTCATGGCCGTTGTCCTTTTCTGCGATGAGGCCCTGAAATCGAGCCGTTCATATATAAAACTTAGTTTCTCTATTGAAACAATCGTGAATTATAAGATGGCTGCCAGGGATTGAACCAAGGGTTAACCCTTGCACTCCATGGGATTGATCGCCACCGGAAGCGTCGTCCTCGCCCCATCCCAAGGCTACCCGGCGGACACCGACCTGTTTCAGCATCTCGGCGATGCAGGGTTAGCGTGGTCTGGGCACCAAGACCTGCAACAAAAAACCCGCAGTCCGAAAGGACTGCGGGTTTTTTGTTGTCTGCGGCAAAGGGGGTTAATCAATCAACCGCCGCATCAGGCCCGCGGTCGACGCATCGACGCCCTGCCAGTCATTGCGCTCCTGGCGTGCAGCCAGATCCCGGGCCAGACCCTTGCCCAGCTCCACACCCCACTGGTCGAAGCTGTTGATGCCCCACACGGCACCCGTGACGAACACCCGGTGCTCATACAGGGCAATCAGCGCGCCCAGCGATGCCGGGTCCAGCTGCTGCAGCAGCAGAAAGCTGCTGGGACGGTTGCCTGGACAGTATTTTTCGCTGCTCTCGTTCTTGCGCCCCATCATCAGGGCCTGGGCCTGAGCCACGGCATTGACCAGCAGACTGTGGTGGTGCGCTCCCAGATACTTGCCGCCACCGCGCAGGGCGATGAATTCGACGGGAATCACATCCTGGCCCTGGTGCAGCATCTGGAAGAACGCATGCTGGCCATTGGTGCCCGGTTCCCCCCAGACGATGGCCGACGTGGCCACGCCCAGCGGGCGCCCCTGGGTATCGACCTGCTTGCCGTTGCTTTCCATTTCCAGCTGCTGCAGATACGCCGTCAGGCGCCTAAGTCCGTGACTGTAAGGCGCGATGCAGCGACTGCCAAAGCCTTGGAAGTTGCGATACCAGATATCCAGCAGACCCATGCGCACCGGCAGATTGCGCGCAAGCGGCGCCGTGACGAAGTGCGCATCCATGGCATGTGCGCCCGCCAGCAGGGCGCGGAAATGCGTGGCGCCGACGGCAATCGCAATCGGCAGGCCGATCGCCGACCAGAGTGAATAACGCCCGCCCACCCAATCCCAGAAGCCCAGGGTGCGGTGGATGCCGAACTGGGCCGCCGCCTGCACATTGGTGGTCAAGGCCACGAAATGATCGGCAATCGCACATTCGGCGGCGTCGTCCTCCGAGCCACCGTTGGCCAGGAACCAGGTGCGTGCCGAATGGGCATTGAGCATGGTTTCGGCCGTGGTGAACGACTTGGACGCCACCAGGAACAACGTGCTGTGCGGGCGCACGCGCGACAGCACATGGCCCAGCTCATGTCCGTCGACATTCGAGACAAAATGAAAGCGCTTGCCCGAATCGCACCAGTCCTCGAGCGCGTTGACCACCACTTCCGGCCCCAGATGGGAGCCGCCGATGCCGATGTTGACCACGTCGGTGATGTGGGGCATGGCCCGCACCTGCTCGGCCAGTGCCAGCATCGCGTCCAGGGTGCTGTGCACCTCCTCCAGGGCTTCACGCACCGGCGCCGCCATGGCCGTGACCAGCGTCTGTTCGCGCAACAGGCCGCCATCGCGCGGCATGCGCAGCAGCCAGTGCATGGCCGCGCGCCCTTCCGTGGTGTTGACCGGTGCTCCGGCGAACATGCGCTCGCGCTGCGCGGGCAGGCGGCATTCATGCGCCAGCGCGCTCAGCAACTGCTCGGTCCGAGACGTGATGCGGTTCTTGGACAGGTCGGCAAAGACATAGGGTGCCTGCTGGCTCAGCGCGGACAGGCGCTGCGGGTCGGCGGCAAAGTCCTGGGCGATGTCAAACTCCGCCATGTCTTGCTGGTAGTGGCGCGCAAGCGCCTGCCAGGCCGCGGTTTCATTGCATTGCACGCTCATCCTAAGCAGCCACCTGTTGCATCAAAGTCTCCAGCTTGAAAGTGTCGGCGACAAAAGCACGTATGCCTTCGGCCAGCTTTTCCGTGCCCATGGCATCGGCATTGAGGGCGAAGCGAAAGCCGGCCTCGTCGTAGTGCAGTGCCGGCAAGTCCAGCGCTTTGGCGGCATGCGGGTCGAGCGCGCGTGTCAACGGTGCGTCGCTGGCCGCGAGCTGGGCCAGCAGTTCCGGCGCAATCGTCAGCAGATCGCAGCCCGCCAGGGCCGTGATCTGCCCCAAATTGCGAAAACTCGCGCCCATCACTTCGGTGGCAATCCCGAAATGCTTGTAATGCGCGTAAATCGCCCGCACCGAGCGCACGCCCGGGTCGTTGGCACCGGCCATCGCGGCTTCGTCCCATGACGCGCCCGCCTGCTTTTTGTACCAGTCGTAAATGCGGCCGACAAACGGCGACACCAGTTGCACCTTGGCCTGGCCGCAAGCCACGGCCTGGCACAGCGAGAACATCAGGGTCAGATTGGTGTGGATGCCGCGCTGCTCCAGACGGCGCGCCGCTTCAATGCCTTCCCAGGTGGCTGCAATCTTGATCAGCACCCGGTCAATGTGCACGCCTTCGGCCTGGTACAGCGCAATCAGGCGCTCTGCGCGGGTTACCGTGGCTTCGGTATCGAACGACAGCCGCGCATCGACTTCGGTCGATACCCGGCCCGGCACCAGCGCCAGGATCTCGCAGCCGAAGCGCACCAGCAAACGGTCCATGACCTCGTCCAGTGGCCGGCCGCAGCGCTGGACCACGGTGGCGTTGAGCAGCGGCGCGTACTCCGGCATCTGCACGGCCTTGAGGATCAGCGAAGGGTTGGTCGTCGCGTCCTGCGGTAAATATTGTGCAATCTGGCGAAAATCACCGGTATCCGCCACCACCGTAGTGAACTGTCGAAGTGCGTCAAGCTGACTCATGCCAAATTCCATTCTTGTAGAGCCTCCATGGGTGGAGTGCGTTGTAGCGATCTTACAAGCCCGCAGCCAGCAAAGGCAGCGCCCTTGCTGAGGATGGGGCAGACCGTGTCCCGGGGGGCCCCCACTTCCATCCCATGGAACTCACCCATGCCAGCCCCCCAGTGTATGCGCAGCCTTGCGCCGTTCCGCGCAACGGGCGGATCGCTCACCCTCAGGCAACGCAAGCAGATGAAACTGCGGTTACATTGACGGGCGCGCTGAACGCGGCCACCCGCCGGCCCTGTCCGCCGACCTTCGGGGTCGAAGGCCCCGCAAGCTTCTTGCCTCCGCCCAGGATTTCCATGCTCGATCGCATCACTGCCTCCCTGCCCTCGCTGGCCCCGGCCGAACAACGCGTGGCGCGTCTCGTTCTGGCCGATCCGCGGGCCTTTGCCCAATTGCCCGTGCGCCTGCTCGCGGAGCGGGCCCATGTCAGCAAACCCACTGTGGTGCGCTTTTGCCGCAGCATGGGCTATGACGGCTTGTCCGACTTCAAGCTCAAGCTCGCCGGCCATGCCACCGAAGGCGTGCCTTTCATCCACCGCAGCGTGGACAGCGATGACAAGACCGGCGACGTGCTGGTCAAAGTCGTGGACAACGCCGTCGCGGCCTTCTTGCAATACCGCAATGCCGCCAGCACTCCGGCCCTGGAGCAGGCCGCCCAGGCCATCGTCAGCAGTTGGCAGCAAAACCGACGCATAGAGTTCTACGGAGCGGGCAATTCCGGCATCGTCGCGCAGGACGCACAGCACAAATTCTTTCGCCTGGGCGTGACCAGCCTGGCCACCAGCGACGGCCACATGCAGGTGATGAGCGCCACCTTGCTCGGCCCTGGCGACTGCGCCATCATCATCTCCAACTCCGGCCGCACGCGCGATCTGATGGACGCCGCCGACATTGCACGCCAGCGCGGCGCGACCACCATTGCCATCACGGCCAGCGGCTCGCCCCTGGCCAGCGCCTGCGAAATCCACCTGGCCGCCGACCACCCCGAAGGCTACGACCGTTACAGCCCCATGGTTTCGCGCCTGATGCATTTGCTGATCATCGATGTGCTCGCGACCTGCGTCGCGCTGCGCATTGGCGAGCCTTTGCAGCCGCTGCTGCAACAGATGAAAGACAATCTGCGCGCCAAGCGCTATACCTGAGCCGTGCCCATCCACGCCTTCCGCATCGAACCGCCGGCCATCTCCTACACGCCATTCGGCGGCACAGAAAATATCTGATCAACCTTCTCCGACATGTATTCAAAATGAAATAACGGGCTTTTATAAAGCCATGAAAAAAGCCCCTTTCGGGGCTTTTTTATTGGAAAGCAGAGACCATCAGAAACGATGGCGCAGACCTGCGGTAATACCGGTGCGATCACGCGCGCCATTCGTGCCCAGTGCAATATTGGCACCGCCCTTGATCTTGGTGTAGTCCACACCAAAATAGGCATCGGTACGCTTGGAGAAAGCATAATCCGCGACTGCCACGATGAAGTCGGCCTTGCCATTATCAGCCGCCACTGGGCTGCCCTTTTGCTTGGCATGGAAGTAGTGCGCTCCGACATTCAACTGGGGCGTGAACTGATAGCCAAAGCCGACCTTGAACATGTCACGCTTGGTCGCCGCGCCACGCGTGAAGCCGCCATTGGTATCGCCGCCCCACATGGTCCCCAGCACTGCGGAATCCAGCGCCGTAGGCGTGCCCTTGAGTTTGTTCTGTCCATAGCCCAGGTTCACGTAGAGCGCATTCATGCGGTACGAGCCACCCAAGGTAAAGGCGTCCACTTTCGCGTTCTGGGGCAGTCGGTAGTTCTGGTAGGCTGCACCTGCGGAGAGGCCGTTGGCCGAATAGCGCAGTTAGCCGCCAGCTGTGCGCGCGCTGGCGCCCGTCGTCGTGTCTTTCTCGTCTAACGAGTACTGCAGG
>JAMNYN010000055.1 GCA_023622805.1 Pseudomonadota bacterium
GCCGTCTGCTTTGCCGGCGGCCTGGCGATGCGCATGATGGCTATCCACTTCAAATGGCGCCTGCCCACGTTCTCCTACCAGCAGCGCTGGGAGTGAGGCCTTTTCCTGATTTTCATGTCCGAAACTATTGACTGGCTGCCCGACGGCACGCCTTACAGCCCCCGCTTCTCGGACCGCTACCACAGCGAAAACGGCGGCCTGGACCAGGCCCGCCAGGTGTTTCTCGCCGGCTGCGGCCTGCCCGCGGCCTGGGCGCACCAGCCCCAGTGGCGCATCCTGGAAACCGGCTTCGGCTTCGGGCTGAATTTTCTCGTCACCTGGGCCGCGTGGAAAGCCGACCCCGCGCGCCCCAAGCGTCTGCATTTCGTCTCCGTCGAAGCCTATCCGGTCAGCAGCGACGACATGCGGCGCGCGGCGCCCCGCGATCCGGCGCTGTGCCCACTGGCCGAGCAGCTGGCCGACCAGTTCTGGGGCCTGCTGCCCGGCGTGCACCGCCTGTCCTTCGAAGGCGGGCGGGTGCTGCTGACCCTGTACATAGGCGACGCCCGCGCCCAGTTGCGCCAGCAGTTGCCGACCGTGGATTCGGTCTATCTCGACGGCTTCAGCCCCAAGTGCAACCCCGAGCTGTGGGATGCCTACACCTTGCAGGCCGTGGCGCGCTGCTGCCGCCGCGGCACGCGCCTGGCCAGCTGGACCATTGCCCGGGCCGTGCGCGACGCCCTGAGCCAACACGGCTTCGAGGTGAAAAAAATGCCGGGCGTGCCGCCCAAGCGCGACAACCTCCAGGCCTGCTTCGCGCCGCGCTGGGAGCCGCGCCGCGCCAGCGACGCCTGGGCCCAGCCCATGGCGCTGCCGCCCATCGACCAGCGCCACTGCATCGTGATCGGCGGCGGACTGGCCGGGGCCTCCGCAGCCTATCAGCTCGCGCAGCGCGGCTGGCAAGTGCAGGTGCTGGACCAGGCCGAGGCGCCCGCCGCCGGTGCCTCGGGCCTGCCCGCGGGCCTGCTCGCCCCCCATGTCTCGCCCGACGACAGCCTGCTGTCGCGCCTGTCGCGCAGCGGCGTGCGCACCAGCTTGCAACATGCCCAGGCCCTGCTGGTGCCGGGCCGCGACTGGCAGCACTGCGGCGTGCTTGAACACCGCGTGGAAAGCAGCGACGGCCAGATCGGCCTGCCGCGCGACTGGCAGCTCGAAGGCAAGCCCGCAGACAACGCCGCGCCCCCTCATCCCGGCCGCGACTGGAGCCGCCCGGCCGACGCCGCGCAGCGCGCACAAGCGGGTATGCACGCCGACCAGCCCGCCTGCTGGCATGCCCAGGCCGGCTGGATACGGCCGGCCCAGTTGGTGCGTGCCCTGCTGGCCCAGCCAGGCATCCATTGGCAAGGCCGCAGCACCGTCGCCCAGTTGCGCCAGTGCGGCACCGACGCCACGCCCGCCTGGCAAGCCCTCGACGCCCAAGGCCAGCTGCTGGCCCAGGCGCCGCTGGTAGTGGTGGCCACGGGCTACGGCAGCGACCAGCTGCTGCCCCCCAGTTGGCCTTTGCAGCGCATGCGCGGCCAGGTCTCCTGGGGCACCGAGACCGACGACCTCACCCAGGCCCTGCCGCCGTTCCCCGTCAACGGCAAGGGCAGCCTGGTGCCGCACATTCCCCTCGACAACAGCTGCTCAGGGGGCACTTCTTCTACCGGCTGGTTCATGGGCTCGACCTTTGAGCGCGACGTTGACGAATTGCCCCCAACGCCTGCCGATCAGGCCGCGGCCCATGCGGCCAACTGGCAGCGTCTGCAAGCCCTGCTGCCCGAGCATGCGCAGGCGCTCGCGCCGGCGTTCACCGGTCCGCAGGCACCCCAGCTGTGGGCCGGCGTGCGCCTGGCTTCGCTGGACCGCCTGCCCGTGGTCGGCCCGGTCGACCCCGTAGGCCAGCCCGGTCTCTGGGTCAGCACGGCCATGGGCGCGCGCGGCATCACCCTGGCCCTGCTGTGCGGCGAGCTGCTGGCAGCGCAATTGCACGACGAGCCCCTGCCCTTGGACGCCAAGCTGGCCAAGGCCTTGTCGACCCAGCGCCTGCCATCGCCCTCGCCGGCGTAAGGGCCGAACTGCGCCGCGCGCGCACCTCAATCGGTCGCCAGGCCGCGCCAGCCTTGGTGCATATGCTTATTCGCATAAAGGAAGCACAAAACAATAGTTTGCTTCCCTTGTGCCGCCCCCTACAGTCGGGCCCATGCAAGTTCAGCGCCTCCTCCCCCGCTCCCCAAGCCGCCACCTGGCGCGGGGTGCGCGCGCGTTCTTCCTGCGCTCGGCCAGCCCGTCAGAGGCTGGGCTCCACCGGTTTTCCCACTGAACCGCCATGTACCAATACACCCCCTTTGACCAGGAATTCGTGAAGCTGCGCGCCGATCAGTTCCGTGACCAACTCGAACGCTGGCAGGCCGGCAAGCTGCCGGAAGACGACTTCCGTCCGCTGCGCCTGCAAAACGGCTGGTACGTGCAGCGCTACGCGCCCATGCTGCGCGTGGCCGTGCCTTACGGCGAGATCGCCAGCCGCCAGATCCGCGTGCTGGCGCGCATTGCACGCGAATACGACGAGCCCGAGGCAGCCGTGTTCCAGGCCGCCATGGAAGGCCAGGGCCTGCTGGGCACGACTTTCCTGCCCAAGAACTGCGCTCACTTCACCACGCGCACCAATGTGCAGTTCAACTGGATT
>JAMNYN010000630.1 GCA_023622805.1 Pseudomonadota bacterium
CCAACATCGTTGGCGTGGACGCATCGATCGAGCCTTCGTTCGGCAACCTGTCGGTCAAGTCCAATCTGTCGGGTGAATTCACCATCATCAACAACTACCTGGTGCGCGACTTGAAGCGCCTGGGTCTGTGGGATGACGTGATGGTCATGGACCTGAAGCATTTCGACGGCTCGCTGCGCCCCATCGACCGCGTGCCCCAGGAAATCAAGGACCAGTACGCCACGGCGTTCGAAGTCTCGCCCGAATGGCTGGTCGAAGCCGCCTCGCGCCGCCAGAAGTGGATCGACCAGGCCCAGAGCCTGAACATCTACATGGCCGGTGCCTCGGGCAAGAAGCTCGACGACACCTACAAGCTGGCCTGGCTGCGCGGTCTCAAGACCACCTACTACCTGCGCACCAGCAGCGCCACCCAGGCCGAGAAGTCGACCGTGCAACGCAGCACGCACAACGCCGTGTCCTCGACCGCTCCGGCTGCGCCCAGCGCGCTGGAAAAGGCAGCCGCTGCCGCCCTGGCCATGTCGCCTGCAACGGACGTCAAGTTCTGCGCCATCGACGACCCAGGTTGCGAGGCCTGCCAATAAGCGGCTGAGCTCCACCCTGCCCGGCCTCCAGCCAGGCAGGGTCGCAGAAACGGTGAGGCGCGGGCCATTCACCTTTCTGCAAAAATATATGTTCTCGGGAGGCCGGCCTCAGGCTGCGCTGTCCCCAGGGCCTTGGGCCTGCAACGTTGCATCGGCTGCGGTGGTGCGAATCGCATCGCAAATGTCTTGCCTGCCACGCCCCACCGCCTCGGCCACCCGGCCCCATCGCCGTGCCGACAACGCCCACTGCACGCCATCTACAGGAATACACCATGCTGACCTTTGACGACGACAACACTTCCTCCACCGCACCGGCCGACGCCGCCCCGGCACCTGGCGCCTTCAAGCGCGTGAATGCCGCCGACAAGCGCATCATCAACGCCAAGACCGACGTCAACCAGCTGGTGCCGTTCAAGTACAAGTGGGCCTGGGAGAAGTACCTGGCCACCTGTGCCAACCACTGGATGCCGCAGGAAGTGAACATGACGCGCGACATCGCGTTGTGGAAAGACCCGAACGGCCTGACCGAAGACGAGCGCCGCATCGTCAAGCGCAACCTGGGCTTCTTCGTCACGGCCGACTCGCTGGCCGCGAACAATATCGTGCTCGGCACCTACCGCCACATCACGGCCCCCGAATGCCGCCAGTTCCTGCTGCGCCAAGCCTTCGAGGAAGCCATTCACACCCACGCCTACCAGTACATCGTCGAATCGCTGGGCCTGGACGAAGGCGAGATCTTCAACGCCTACAACGAAGTCAAGTCGATCCGCGACAAGGACGAGTTCCTGATCCCCTACATCGAGGCGATCATGGACCCCAACTTCCACACCGGCACGCCCGAAAACGACCAGACGCTGCTCAAGTCGCTGATCGTTTTCGCCTGCCTGATGGAAGGCCTGTTCTTCTACGTCGGCTTCACGCAGATCCTGGCACTGGGCCGGCAAAACAAGATGACCGGTGCCGCCGAGCAGTACCAGTACATCCTGCGCGACGAGTCCATGCACTGCAACTTCGGCATTGATCTGATCAATCAGCTCAAGCTGGAAAACCCCCACCTCTGGACCAGCGAGTTCAAGGAAGAGATCAAGGCCCTGTTCGCCAAGGCCGTCGAACTCGAATACGCCTATGCCGAAGACACCATGCCGCGCGGCGTGCTGGGCATGAACGCATCGATGTTCAAGGGCTACCTGCGCTACATCGCCAATCGCCGGGCCACGCAAATTGGTCTGGAAGAGCTGTTCCCCGGCGAAGAAAATCCCTTCCCATGGATGAGCGAAATGATCGATTTGAAGAAGGAACGTAACTTCTTTGAGACACGCGTCATCGAGTATCAGTCCGGAGGCGCACTTTCCTGGGATTAATCGCTTGCCAGCAGGCACAATGGCACACATAAACCGCCCTTTGCACACCACCTTGATTTCAGGTGCTGCGCGGGGCGATTCCGTGTTCATTGCGATGCGTCACTCCACATCGCTATGAATCGCTTCCTGCCCATGTGCAGTCGAAGTGTTTTGTAAAAATCGACCAAGGAGAAGATGATGGCAACTGCGAAAAAAACGGCCGACAAAAAGGCCTCGACTGCACCCCCGGCAGAGTCCGTGAAAAAAGCGGCCACTCCCGCCACCAAGGCGGCGGCCAAGGCCCCGACCGTGACCAAGGCTGCGGCACCGAAGAAAGCTGCTGCGCCCAAGGCCGCAGCAACGCCCGCACCTGCTACCAAGAAGCCCGTGAGCGCCAAGCCCGCCGCTGCGGCAAAGAAAGCCGCAGCTCCCAAGGCTGCAGCTGCAGCCAAGCCAGCTGCAACCTCTACCAAAGCCGCGGTGACCAAGAAGTCCACGGTTTCGGCCAAGGCTGCCGCTCCGGCCAAGAAGGCTGCTGCGCCTAAGGCTGCTGCACCCGCGAAGAAGGCTGCTGCACCCGCGAAGAAGGCTGCTGCTCCGGCAAAGGCCGCCTCCGTGAAGGCTGCCGCACCTGCCAAGAAGGCTGCTGCACCTGCGAAGAAGGCTGCTGCTCCCGCCAAGGCCGCCCCCGCAAAGGCTGCCGCTCCGGCCAAGAAGGCTGCTGCTCCCGCCAAGGCTGCCGCACCCGCCAAGAAGGCTGCTGCTCCCGCCAAGGCTGCCGC
>JAMNYN010000459.1 GCA_023622805.1 Pseudomonadota bacterium
GGCCGGCCTGATGAGCATCACCGGCGAATGCGACGATCTGCCCGGCGGCGGACCGCAGAAGGTGGGCATCGCCGTGGCGGACGTCACGACCGGCATGTACTCCAGTCTGGCCATCACTGCCGCACTGGCCTGGCGTGAGCGCAGCGGCCGCGGCCAGCACATCGATATGGCGCTGCTCGATTGCGCCATGGCCTTCAACAGCAACCAGGCCGTGAACTACCTGGTCTCCGGCCGGATGCCGCGGCGCTACGGCAATGCGCACCCGAATGCGGTGCCCTATCAGGTGTTTGCAAGCCAGGACGGCCAGCTTGTGGTGGCGGTCGGCAACGATGGCCTGTTCGTTGCCTACTGCAAGGCCATAGGCCGGCCCGAGCTGAGCGCGGATCCGCGTTTCGCCAAGGTCTCGGGGCGGCTTGTCCACCGCGATGAACTCCTGCCCCTGCTCAGCGACATCATGCGCAGCGACACCACGGCCGCCTGGCTGGAGCGCCTTGAAGCCGCAGGCGTGCCTTGCGGACCGATCAATGACTTCGGCCAGGCTTTCGAGGACCGACAGGTGCGCGAACGCGGCATCCGCGTCGACATCCCGCTGTCCAGCGGCGGCAGCTTTCCCGGCGTGGCCAGCCCGATGCGTTTTTCCGAGACGCCCATCGACTACCAGGTCGGGCCGCCGGAACTGGGCGAGCACACCGAGGCAGTACTCAGCGCGCAACTCGGGCTGTCGGTCGAGGAGATCGATCGCCTGCGCGCCGCCCGCGTGATCTGACACGGCCATGCGCCCGCCGTTTTCTCTTTCCTGATTCTCAAGGTGAACATGTCCTTCAAACCCAGCTACGCCGAGTACGTACGGCTTCGTCCCACCACTTCGAACCAGAGCTCGCAGCACCTCGCACCGGACTGCGCTGGACTGGATTTCTATGCCATCGACCGCGGCCTGCAGGATCTGCTGGGGCTGTATGTGCCTGATGCACTGCGCCAGCAGCTGCAACCGCATTTCGAGCGCATGGGCCAACTCGCCGGAGGGCGCCTGAACGAGTTGGCGACCGTGGCCGACAAGAACCCGCCGGTGCTGCATCCGCGTACGCGCTGGGGTGAGGACGAGGATTGGATCGACTACCACCCGGCCTACCAGGAAATGGAGCACATCGCGTTCGGCGATTTCCAGTTCCACGCCATGAGCCATCGCGCCGGCGTGCTCGGCTGCAGCGCGCCGCTGCCCGTGATCGCCAAGTACGCCTTCCAGTATCTGTTCGTTCAGTCGGAATTCGGCCAGATGTGCCCCATCAGCGTGTCGGACACCTCCATTCACCTGATCCGCAAGTACGCCAGCGCCGAGCTGCAGCAAAAACTCCTGCCACGCCTGCTGAGCGACAACATGCAGACGCTGTGGAAAGGCACGCAGTTCATGACCGAGAAGACCGGCGGCTCCGATGTGGGCGCGGTCGAGACGGTGGCGCGCCAGATCGATGGCCAGTGGCGCCTGTTCGGCGAGAAATGGTTCTGCTCGCATACCGACGCCGACATCGCCCTGATTCTTGCGCGCCCCGAAGGCGCCCCTGCCGGCACCAAGGGGCTGGCGCTGTTTGCGCTGCCGCGGCGCCTGGAAGACGGCAGCCGCAACACCTACCGCATCGTGCGGCTCAAGGACAAGCTGGGCACGCGTTCCATGGCCAGCGGCGAGCTGCGGCTCGACGGTGCGCTGGCCTACCCCGTGGGCGCGCTCGACCAGGGCCTCAAGCAGATGATGGAGCAGGTCAACCTGTCACGGCTGTCGCACGCGGTGCGCGCCGCCGCCATGATGCGGCGCTGCCTGAACGAGGCGATGCAGGCCGCGCGACACCGTTCGGCGTTTGGCAATCCGGTCATCGCCTATCCCTTGCTGCAGCGGCAACTGCTCAAGCTGATGCTGCCGACCGAAGCCGCGCTGTCGATGGTGATGGCCACCGCGGACGTGATGCACCAGGCCAACCAGGGCGACACCACGGCGCGTGATGCGCTGCGTCTGCTCACGCCGCTCATCAAGTTCCGCACCTGCCGCGACAACATCGTCGTGGCGACCGGCGCCATGGAAGTGCGCGGCGGCAATGGCTATATCGAGGATTTCGTCAATGCGCGCCTGGTACGCGACGCACACATCGGCGTGCTCTGGGAAGGTACCAGCAACATCAATGCGCTAGACGCCATACAGCGCGCGGTCCACAAGAATGGCGCGCACCATGCGCTCAAGACAGTCCTGGCCGCGCGCCTGGAGCGGGGCACGCAGATTCCGTCGCGCCTGCGCCAGAAGCTGCAGCTGCACCTGGACCGGGCCGTCGCACTGGCCGAATCGGTCGCCGCGAATGCCCAGCATGAAGGCGATGTGCGACGCGCGGCCAGCGGCCTGTACTACATCTGCGCGGCCATCCTGCTGGCCTGGGAAGGTGCGCAGGCGGGCGTCGACCCGCGCCGCCTGCTGCTGGCCGATGCCATTGTGCGGACGCGCCTGGCGCCCCAGGATCCCCTGGCCGACCCCGATGCGGAGACTGCCCATGCCGCCGATGCCTTGCTGCTGCAGGTGCAGGCCCCTGAACGGGAAGTGGTGCTGGCGCTGCTGGCTTGAGATGTGGGTGTGGCGGGCAACGCTGCCCGCATGCTCGTGGTTCACGGATAAGGCAAGGAGACTGCATGCAATCAATGCTTCGCCGCGGCCTGCTGACCGCCGCA
>JAMNYN010000399.1 GCA_023622805.1 Pseudomonadota bacterium
TCTGGCCCGTTTCACACAGCGCCATCATGGCGCCGACGGGACGAGGGGATGAGCCCCAGGTATGCACCACGGTGGCCAGCACGGCGTGCAGCCCCTGGCTGCGCCAACGGTGAAGCTGCTCTAGGACGGTGATATCGATGTGGTTCATGCGGATTCCGAAAGTCAGGGCTTGGCGCGCATCCCCGAATGGGTACACCGTGCCGGCCGCCGCACCCCAGGAGTGGGGCAGGGCGGCCGGCACGACCCGGCTCAATGCTGGGTCTTGGCCGGATCGGTGTCCGCCCGCAGCTTGGCCACCGCCGCCTGGAGGTTCTGCCACTCAGGCAGGCCATACTGGGTACGCATGGTGTTGAGCAGGGTGGCAACCTGCGCGTCGCTCAGCGTGTAGCGGAACGAAGGCATGGTGCCCAGTTCGGGGTGGGCCGGAGTCTGGATGCCTTCCAGTACTGCCAACACGGCGTTGTTCGGCGAGGCCGAGTGCATGTTGGTGTTGAGCGCCATTTGCGGGCGGCTGCCGAACGTCGTCGCGGCCAGCAGTCCCTGCTTGGTGTCCGCGCTGTGGCAGCTCATGCAGGCGCCTTGGAACATGCGCAGGCCTTGCGCATCGGCCGGCACGCGCAGCGTGTCGTTGGCCTGTTGCACGAAGGCGTGGGCATCGCCGGGAGCGGCCTTTGCATCCTTGTACGACATGATGTAGGTCGTCAGGGCGCGCAAGTCGGCATCGCTCAGCTGTGCCAGGCCGTGGGCCACCGGTGCCATGGGGCCCGCGGCGACACCATGGCGCTCCGAATAGCCCGTGCGGAAGTAGCTCAGCAGATCGTCATGGGTCCAGGCCAGGGGCGAGGCGGTGGCCGAAGTCAGGGCGGGAGCATCCCAGCCTTCGGCAGAGCCGCCAGCCAGGTGGAAGATGCCCTTTTTCTCACCGGCGAAGGAATCGCGCGGCGAGTGACAGGCGCTGCAGTGGCCCAGGCCTTCGGCAATGTAGGCACCGCGGTTCCACTCGGGTGTCTGGTTCGCGACCGGCGCCACCGGGCCGGGCGTCAGGTTCAACCAGTTCCACAGGGCGATGCCTTGACGGATGTTGAACGGAAAGCCCAGATCCGTCTTGGCTGCTTCGCTCTTCACCGGAGCTTGCGACATCAGATACGCGTAGATGGAGCGCATGTCCTCATCCACCACACGGGTGAAGGCGGTGTAGGGGAAGGCTGGGTACAGGTGGCGACCTTCGCGATCGATGCCATGGCGCATGGCCCGCTCGAATGCCTCGTACGACCAGCGGCCGATGCCGGTTTCCGGATCCGGCGTGATGTTGGTCGAGTAGATGGTGCCGAAGGGGCTGGGCATGGGGAAGCCACCGGCATTCTCCGCACCGCCCTTGGCCGTGTGACAGACGGCGCAGTCACCCATGGTCACCAGCATCTTGCCCTGGGCAATCTGCTGGGCAGTGAATTCCTGCACCGGAATGGTCTGCAGGGGAGCAATTTCCGAGCGGTAGGTGCTGGCAAAGAAGCCGGCAGCAGCCAGCACAGCCAGGCCTGCACACCCGAGGAAGATTTTTTTAGCGCTTTTCATGTAGTTCTCTTGGGCTTAATTGCTTGCTTTGGCTTTGCGCAGCGCCGCCAGCACGCGGCTGGGCGTGAAGGGCACTTCCAGCAGGCGCACGCCTGTGGCATCAAAAATGGCGTTGGCCACAGCGGCCGCACTCGGCACGGAGGCCGATTCACCGGCACCCATGGGGTCTTCGTGCGGCATCTCCAGCAACTCGATCTCCACTTCGGGCAGCTCGTCAAAGCGCAGCAGCGGGTAGCCGCCCCAGTCCAGCGAGGTGGTGCCGCTCTTGTCGAAGGTGACGAATTCCTTGAGCACGCGGCTCGTGGATTGCACGATGTTGCCGTGCACCTGGTGGCGAACGCCGGCGGGGTTGACCATGGCGCCGCAGTCATGCGAGACATACACCTTGTCCACCTTGACCACGCCTGTTTCCAGGTTCACGGAAACGTCGCACACCCATGCGGCCCATGCGGCACCAAAGCCGGGGAACTTGCTGTGGATGTAGCGGGCATAGGCAAAACCACGGCCGGTGACGATCTTCTGATCCGCTGGCGCGATGTTGCGGCGAGCCGGACCATCCTGCCAGCGACCCAGACGGTGCGCCGCCTTGATCACGCCGATGGCGCGAGGATCCTTCATGTAGCGCAAGCGGTAGGCAATCGGATCTTCCTTGGCCAGGTAGGCGCACTCATCGATCCAGCTTTCGTGCGCGAACACGTTGGGCAAGGCCGACACGCCACGCAGCCAGGAGGCACGCACCAGGGGGGCGGCGTCCTGCGACACCACGCGCACCGCGGGATAGTCGTACAGCGGCACGGAAGTGCGATCGCCCATCTGCAGCACGCTCTTCTTGTTTTCGACCTTGCCGGTCAGTACCAGTGCCAGCGTGGGCGAAAGATTCGACGGGTAGCTGGTCTGCAGTTCATAGGAAACGATGTTTCCTTGCGCATCGACGCCACCGCGCACCTGGATCAACTGGGCGGTTCCCTTGGGCTCCCAGCCAGATTCCTGCTCGCGCATCAGCTGCACGCGCACGGGTTTGCCTACGGCCTGGGCCAACAACAGGGCGTCGGCAGCCACGTCATCGGCACAGTTGCGGCCGTAGCAACCCGATGCTTCCATGCGGTGCACATTGACGAAGTCGGGGTG
>JAMNYN010000478.1 GCA_023622805.1 Pseudomonadota bacterium
GGTCATGGGTCACGAAAATCGTGGTGATGCCCAGGCGCCGCTGCAGCTTGAGCAGTTCCTGGCGCATCTGTATGCGCAGCGAGCGGTCGAGGTTGGACAGGGGTTCGTCCAGCAGCAAGACCTGGGGCTGGGTCACCAGGGTCCGGGCCAGCGCCACGCGCTGCTGCTGGCCGCCCGACAGCTGGTGCGGGCTGCGGTGCGCCAGGCCGCCCAGCTCGACCTGATCGAGCACTTCGGACACGCGCGCATCGATTTCCCTGCGGCTGAGCCGGCGCTCGACCAGGCCGAAGGCCACGTTCTCGCGCACGCTCAAATGCGGCCACAAGGCATAGTTCTGGAACACCATGCCCACGCGCCGGGCCCAGGCGGGCTCGTCCCTGAGCTCGCGCCCGTCGATCAGCAGCCGCCCCTTCTGGTGCTGCAAGAAACCGGCGATGACCCGCAGCAAAGTGGACTTGCCCGAGCCCGAAGGCCCGAGCAGCGCGAAGAACTCGCCGGGCGCGATGTCCAGCGTCACGCCATCGAGCACCACCACATTGCCATAGGACAGCTGCAAATCCTCGCATTTCACGTTGACCCGGTTCATAGTTGTTGTTCGCTGCCCAGGATGGCGGAAGAAAAAGCCTTGGCGCCCAGTGTCGGCGAAGCCATGGCCGGCACGCATCCGGGTGATTGCCTAAGAAATAAGATTTCTGCGTCCCGAGCGGCAGGACGCAGCCGTTCACACCGGCAGCAGGCGCGCCTGCGAGCGCTCCAGCCGCACGCCCACCGTGCTGCCCGCCGCGTACTTGGCCAGGCCCGCGAAATGCGGCTGGTCGACGGCCACGGACTGCGAACCGACCCGAACCTGGTAGCGCGTGGCTTCGCCCATGAACTCGCTGGACTCCACCACGCCGTCCATCCAGAAAAAGCGCGCATCCGAAGCCACGGCCTGGGTGTCGATCTGCAGGGCATGGGGCCGAAAGCTCAGCACCGCCCGCCCGCCCACCGCCGCGCGCTCCGAAGCAGGCACTTCGACCCGGCCCAGGCCGTCGACGTCCAGCAGCAGGCTCTGGCCGTCGTGGGCATGCACCGAGCCCTGCAACTGGTTCATGGTGCCCACGAAGCCGGCGACAAAGCTGTTGCCCGGGAAGTCGAACAGTTCGGGCGGCGTGCCGACCTGCTGCACCACGCCCTTGTCCAGCACGGCCATGCGGTCGGCCGTGGTCATGGCCTCCTCCTGGTCGTGGGTCACGAAAATGGTGGTGATGCCCAGGCGGCGCTGCAAGGCCAGCAGCTCCTGGCGCATCTGCACGCGCAGCGACTTGTCCAGGTTGGACAGGGGCTCATCCAGCAGCAGCACCTTGGGCTCGATGACGATGGTCCGGGCCAGGGCCACGCGCTGCTGCTGCCCGCCCGACAGCTGGCTGGGGCGGCGCTTGGCGTAGCGCTCCAGCCCCACCAGTTCCAGCGCGGCCTGGACCTTGCGCGTCAGCTCGGCACGCGGCACGCGCCGCTCCACCAGGCCGAAAGCCACGTTGTCCCAGACGTTCATGTGCGGCCACAGCGCATAGCTCTGGAACACCATGCCGATGTTGCGCTCCCAGGGCGCCGTGCCCGTCACATCCACGCCATCGATCAGCAGCCGGCCGTGCTGGTGCTGGTTGAAACCGGCGATCAAGCGCAGCAGCGTGGACTTGCCCGAGCCCGAAGGCCCGAGCAAGGCAAAGAACTCACCCGGCTGGATGTCGAGGTTGACGTCCTTGAGCACTTCGTTGCTGCCGTAGGCCAGGCGTATGCCCTGGCACTGAACACTGATCTTTTTCATTGGTCTGCTCCCATTTCTTTTGACGGTTGCGGCTCAGGCGGTCGCCGGCACGGTCTTGCCCACCGGCGTACCGGCGCCCGACGCGGCGGCGCCCGACGCATCGTCCTCGGCCGGCAGCTGGCGCAAGCGGTTGCTGGCGCGCTCCACGATCACGTGGGAGGCGTAGGTGCCTATCGCCACCACCAGGATGGCCAGCACCCCCAGCGCCGCGCCCGGGCCGCGCCCGGCAATGCTTTGCATATAGAGGTAGATGCCGTAGCTCATGGGCGCCTGCGATTGCGAGGACGTCAGCAGGATGGTGGCCGACAGCTCCACGGCCGCCGTGATGAAGCTGGTGACGAAACCGGCCAGGATGCCGCCCGCCATCAGCGGCACCATCACCCGGCGAATGGTGCGCATCTTGGTCGCGCCCAGGCTCTCGGCCGCCTCCTCCAGCGAGATATGCACCTGCTGCAAGGCCGCCATGCACGAGCGCAAGGCATAGGGCAGACGGCGCACGGCGTAGGCGATCATGATGATGAACCAGGTGCTGGTCAGCATCACGTCCGTGCCCGGCACTTCCACGCCGCGGAAGAAGCGCAGATAGCCTATGGCCAGCACCAAGCCGGGCACGGCCAGCGCCGCCGTGGCCAGCCAGTCCAGCCATTGGCGCGCGGGCAGGCTGGTGCGCAGCATCAGGTAGGCGATCGTCGTGCCCAGCACCACGTCTATGCCGGCCGCCATGCCGCAGTACAGCAGCGTGTTCGTCATCATGCCGCCAGCGTCATGGAACACCGTGCCGTAATGCGCCAGGGTATAGCCATCGGGCAGGGGCGCGAAGCTCCACACCGAGGCGAACGACAGCAGCAGCACGCCGATGTGCGGCGACAGGGTCAGCAGCAGCACCAAGCCAATCCAGGCATAGGCCGCGAACGAGCCCATGGGCGTGAGCTTGCGCCGCTGTATGCTGGCGCCGCCTTTTTGCGTGGTCGCATAGTCCTTGCCCTTGAGCACCCGGGCCGACAAGGCCATCGCCGCGATCGAGAAGACGATCATCAGCACGCTGGTGACATAGCCCAGCGGATCGTCGATGCCGACCTGGGTGATGCGCAGATAGGCCTGCGGGGCCAGCATATTGGTCGTGCCCAGCACCAGCGGCGTGCCCAGGTCGTCGAAGACCTTGACGAAGACCAGCGAAGCGCCGGCGACAAAGCCCGGCATGGCCAGCGGGAAGATCACCCGCGTGAACAGCCGCCAGCCCCGGCAACCCAGGTTCAGCGCCGCCTCTTCCATGGCGCCGTCGATGTTGCGCAAGGCCAGGGTCAGGTTCAGCAGGATGAAGGGGAAGTAATGCAAGGCCTCGACGAAGATCACGCCGTTGAGCCCTTCCATGATGGGCAGCGTGAAGCCCAGATGCTCTTCGAGCAGCAGGTTCACCGTGCCCGAGCGGCCGAAGATCAGCTGCATGGCCACCGCGCCGACGAAAGGCGGCATGATCAGCGGCAGCACGCCCAGCGTCTGGATCAGCAAGGCGCCGCGGAACTCGAAGCGCACCGTGAAGTAGGCCAGCGGCACGGCGATCAAGGCCGCGGCAATGGTGGCCAGCGTGGCCACGTAGAGGCTGTTCTGGAAGGCTTCCGTCATCAGCGGCTGATTGAAGAAGGCCGAGAAATGCCCCAGCGTCAGGCTGCCGTCGGCGTTGACGAAGGCCGAGAAGAACACCCAGGCCACGGGCAAGACCAGGAACAACAGCAGAAAAGTCAGCACCAGGCCGGCCGCCAGCCAGGCGCCCGGCCGCGTCGAGTGAAAAAGTCGGGACATGCTGCGCCTTACTTGGCCAGGGCGACGGCTTCTTCCGCCAGCTGTCGGGCCTGCTTGTAGTTATCCAGCGCCTTGCTGTTCCACGCGCCTTCGACGCCCGTCACCTGCTTGTTGGTCTCGGCGTTCTTCTTGTCGGAAGTGAACAGCGCCAGGAAACTCTGGTCCTTGGCCATGGCTTCGGACACCAGCGGCGTGAAAGCCAGAGCGCGAGCGCGCTGCAGGCGGCCGGCCGCTTCGGCGTTGGGCTTCTTGGCCAGGGCCGCGTCGGCCCCGTGGATGGCCTTCATCGCGGCCTGCAGCTCCTTGTGGCGGAAGGTGACGATCTGGTCGAACAAGGCCGTGACCAGGTAGTAGCGCGAAGCCGACAGGTCGGGATCGAACTTCACCTTGGCGCGCTTGGCCACTTCCTGGGCATTGGGGTAGCCCGCGGGCAGCTTCATCTTGTCGGCCGGCAGCACCGGCAGGCGCGACAGCTGGGGCAGCGTCAGCAGCTCCTGGCCTTCGCGCGACAGCGAGAAGCTGATGAAGCGCCGGGCTTCGCTGCTGTTCTTGCCGCCCGCGACCAGGGCGATATTGGCCGGCACGACCGCCGTCACCGAAGGGTAGACAAACTCCACGGGAAAGCCCGAGTACTTGCCGCTGAGGCCGAAGAAATCGATCACCAGGCCGATGCCGAACTGCCCGTTGTTCACGCCGTCGGGGACGCCGAAACTGCGCTCGGTGATGGCCGCCGAGTTGCCGGCGATCTGCAGCAGCTGGGTCCAGCCCTTCTCCCAGCCTTCGCCTTGCAATATGGCCTCGACCGTCAAATGCGTCGTGCCCGAGCGGGACGGCGAGCTGACGGCCACATGGCTGAAGTAGATCGGCTTGACGAGATCGACCCACTCGGCCGGGGCCGGCAGTTTCTTGGCCGCCAGATAGCGCGTATTCCACATCAGGCCGTAGCCGCCCAGGGCCTGGCCCAGGTAGAAGCCGTCGGGGTCATTCACCGGATAGCCCGCGATGTCCTTGGGCATGGCCGGATTGGCGAGGTCGGCAATCGGCTCCAGCAGCTTGCCGCGGCTGAGCACTTCAAAGGCATCGGGCGCCGAGGCCCAGAAGATGTCGGGCCGCTGCCCCGGGCTCAACTCCCGCACATAGGCCACGCCCGAAGCCGTGCTCTTGTTGAGAATTTCCAGCTTGATGTCCGGGTTCGCCTTTTCAAAGGCCGTCTTGTAGGCCTGCGTCAACTCCTTGGGAAAGGACGTCACCACCGACACGGTGCCGGCCTGGGCCAGAACGGCGGACATGGACGCCAGCGCAAGCGCTGCAGCCTTGAAAAGGGGGCGAATGGTCATTGTTGTCTCCTGGTGTAATGCGGCCCATGCTCGGCACAAGCGGCGGCAACGTCCAATCAGACTTTGTGATGCGGCCTATCAAAGCCAGCGCGCTCCTCTGGGGCGGGCCCTGGGCAAGCCGCGGTCTGCGGGAAAACCTGGAGCCCGGCCGCAAGCCTCTTCGCGCAGGGCCGACTGCGCGTGGCTGGAAAAAACGAAAACAGCATTTGCAGCTGCCGACTGTGCGCCGTGCTCGGCTGTTCCTACATTTGCAGAGCGTGCGCAAATCCCGCCGATGCCGAAGTACAAAAACCAGGAGACAACCATGAACGAGATCCGACTGCACCCCTGTCTGCGCAGGACGCTGCTGGCGACAGGGCTGGCCGTGGCCGGGCTGGCGGCCGGCGCCTTGTGGGCGCCAGCCCTGGCGCAAACGACCTACCCGAACAAGCCCATCAAGCTGCTCGTGGGATTCCCGCCTGGCGGTTCGAACGACATCGTCGCGCGCATCATCGCCCCCAGCCTGAGCAGCATCCTGGGCCAGCAGGTGTTGGTCGAAAACAAGCCTGGCGCCAGCGGCACCATGGGGGCCAGCCAGGTCGCGAAGTCGCCGGCGGATGGCTACACGCTGATGCTGTCGAGCGCGAGCCCGCTGGTGATCGCACCGCACCTGCTGGGCAAGATGCCCTTCAACGTCAACCAGGACTTTGCGGCCGTAGGCACCGTGGGACAGACCCCCGAAGCGATTGCGGTCGGCCCTAGCCTGCCCGTGAAGAACTTCCGCGAACTGCTCGAGCTGTCCAAGAAGCAGGAGATCACCATCTCCTCCTCGGGCAACGGCGGGCTGCCGCACCTGACCATAGAGCTGCTCAAGCAGGCGTCCAAGGGACGCATTACCCACGTGCCTTACAAAGGCGCGGGGCCCGCAGTCTCGGATACGCTCGCCGGCCATGTGAACGCGGTGACCATGGATCTGCCGGCACTGATTGCCTTCATCCGCGACGGTCGGCTCAAGGCCCTGGCGGTCACGAGCGACACCCGGGTCGACTTCCTGCCCGAAGTGCCCACGGCGCAGGAACAGGGGCTGCCCTCCTTCTCGGCCGTGAACTGGCTGGGCATTTTTGCGCCTGCGGGCACACCGCCATCCGTGGTCGACAAGCTGCATGCGGCCTTGGCCCAGGTGGTGGCCGATGGCCATGTACGCGAGATGCTCCAGCGGGCGGCCGTCGTGCCCCAGACCAGTCCCTCGCCCCAGGCGTTCCAGGCATTCATTGCCAAGGAAAACGAACGTTGGGGCCGTATCGCACGCGAATCCGGCGCGAAGATGGATTGACTGCGGAACCAGCGCCCATCCGTGCTCCGGGCCGGCCCTACAATTGGCCACCGTTCCAGCGTCGAATGGTGGTCAGTCAGAGGGACAAATGGATCAGATTTCACAAAAACGAAACAAGATGGACCGACTTTGGGCCATGACGGTCTTTGTCCGGGTGGCGGAATGTTCCAGTTTCTCGCGCGCCGCCGAGTCGCTCGACCTGGCCAACGCCACGGTGACCGCCTGCATTCGCAACCTGGAAAATCACCTGGGCGTGACGCTGATCCACCGCGATACGCGGCGCCTGAACCTGACCGAAGAAGGCGCGATCTATCTGACCCGTGCGCGTGAAGTGCTGCGCAACGTGGACGCGGCGGAACTCGAAGTCCGCAGCCGCTTGGGTGAGCTGCGCGGCGCTCTCGTCATCGAAACCCCCATTTCCTTTGGCCATGCCTTGCTGTGCCCCGCGCTGCACGATTTCGCGGCGCGCCATCCTGGCATCTCCACGGCGGTGACCCTTTCCAACCAGCCCCACAACCTCATCGAGAAAGCCATCGATGTAGCCATACGCATGGACCGCGTGGAAGATGCCGACCTGATCGCGCGCCCCATCTATGAGGCCCGCTATGTGGTCTGCTGCCGTCCCGAACTGGCCGCGACATTGCCCGAACATCCGGGCGAGCTGGACCCCCTGCTGTGCCTGGGCGTATTGGCGGAAGAGCGGCGCATATCCAACCCCTGGGCCCTGGAGCGCGGCGAAGAGAAGGTGCTTTTGCAGCCGCAAGGGCGTTTGCATTTCAACAGCAACGATGCCCTGCTGCAGGCGGCGCGCCAAGGTGCAGGGGTGGTGCACGTGCTGGACATTTTTGCGAACCGTGCCTTGCAGCATGGAGAGTTGGTCGCGGTCTTTCCGGAGTGGCAGACGCGCCGGCGCACTTTCTATGCGGTGACGACGCGCGAGAAGAACGATTCCGCCAAAGTCCGGGCGTTTACCGACTTTCTCACGGAAGTGATCGATTCAGAGCGCCGGCCCAGCGCCTCGCGCCCCGTGGAAGTCCAGCCGCTGGGCAAACGCTAAAGCCTGCCAGGGCGACAAAACGCCCTGGCACCACGCCCTCCTCCTAGCCCTGCGCTGCGCTTGTGGCTGCCACGCGCCCCAGCACCACGGCCTTGCCCAGCGCCGAGCCGGTCATATAGGCCCCGCCGTGGAAGCCGCCTATCACTTCGCCAGCGGCGTAGAGACCCCCGATGGCATCGCCGAACACATCCAGCACGCGCAGCCCGGCATCCACCCGCAGGCCGCAATAGGTGCCAAACACCGCGGCGGTGGAGGGGTAGGCATAGAAAGGTCCGGTTTCAATGCGGCGCAGCTCCCCATGGTGATGGACCAGTTTCCTGCGCCCGAACTCCTCGTCTTCGCCGGCATCACAGAAGCCGTTGTAGCGCTCCACCGTGGCCTGTAGTTCCTCGTACGGGACTTCGATCTGCCGGGCCAGGGCCTGCAGCGTATCGGCCTGGATGATCAAGCCTTCTTCCAGCCGGCGGCTGAAGTCCAGGATGCGCACACGGTCGTCACCGGAATCGAAAATCGGCTGATCGAAGATCTGAAACGAGGTGTGGTACGGCTGGGCCATGACGGCATCGCCCAGCAATTTGTAGGAAATGGACTCATCGACAAAGCGCTTGCCGTGCTCGTTGACGGCGATCGCGCCCTTGTACACGGCCAGGCAGCTGTGGTGGTTGAGCATGTCCACGGGGTGCTTGCCATAGGTGCCCTTGATGTAGATCATGTCCCGCATGTCGGCTCCGAGCTTTCTGGCCATGGCCAGGCCGTCACCCACATTGCCATCGCCACCGACAAACACGGCATTGTCATACTGCGGCGCAAAGCGGTGCACCATCTCCGCGTTGCGGCCAAAGCCGCCGCTGGCGAGCAGCACGCCCCGGGAAGCCCAAATGCTCAGTTCGCCATCTTTGCCGGTGGCCTGCGCTCCGCGGACTGGCGCGGTTTCGCTGTCGCGCAGCAGGCGCGTAGCCCGCGTGTCCAGCAAGATGGTGACGCGGCCGCTGGCCCGGCAGCGCGCCTCCAGCAGACGCACCGTGTCGGCCGGGTCCACGGTGTGCACGCGCGGCACCGACTGGCCGGACGAGGCTTCGATCACCGGGCTGAACGCCACGCCCTGCGCCTTCAGCCATTCGTAGGTTGCCAGTTGGTGATCGACATAGGTCTGCACCAGCGCCGGGTCGTTTTCGTGCAGGCCCACTTCCAGCAGGTCGCGCTTGAGCAGTTCGGCGCTGTCCTCCACGCCCTGCGCGGCCTGCAAGTCGGTGCCGGCAAAGGCCAGGCAGCCCCCGCTCATCGCCGAGGAGCCGCCAGTGGCGGCCATCTTCTCGAGCAGCACCACGTTGACGCCGGCCTGCGCCGCCTCCAACGCGGCCGCGAAGCCGGCCAGGCCGCCGCCGACCACCAGCAATTCGGTTTCGAGGTTTCTGCTCACTTCATGCTCCCGGCTGCGCAAAACGCTCGAGTTGGTAAAAGCCGATCACTTCCCGCAGACGCTCCCGGGAAGGCGGCGCATTGAAATAGCCGCGCTGGCAGCGCTCGATGCCGCTGGTGCGCTTGAGGTCGACCAGCAGCTCGGCCTGCTTGACCCAGCAGGACAGGGAATCGAGCACCGGCACGCCGTCCACACTCGAGATGCCATGCGTGGCCAGCAGCACGCACAGCGGCGCCTCGCCAGGAATGATGACTTCCGCGCCCGCCGCGATCTGCGCCCGCGCCGCCGCCCGGAAGCGTTCGATCAGCGGCGCGGGATCCGAGAACCCCTCCAGCACATCGGCAAAGCGAAACCCCACATCCGACACGCCCACCAGGCGCTCTCCCAGCCCGTACTTGCGCGCGTTGTCGCAGATCAGGTCGGTCAGCTCGTTGATGAACACCAGCACGGCAAAGCGCGAACCCAGCAGGCAGGAGGTCAGCATCGCCGATTCGCCGTAGCCCACGACGGGAATGTGCAGCAGCGAACGGATCTCGCGCAGACCGGGGTCCGGCAGCGTGCTGATGGCATAGGCGTCAAAGCCTTCGTCCTCGGCGCGCACACCGGCGGCCAGGAACTGCAGCGAGTGCAGGTGCTGGAAACCAGCGTGCCGGATGTCTTCGCCCGGATAGTTGCTGCGATAAGTGCCCGGTTGCATGCCGTGCATGACGATCTCGGTATCGCTGCGCGCAACACGCTGGAAGTGTGCTTTCAGCGCCGCGTCGTACGCGCCCAGGTCTTGCAGCACCGTGAAACTCTGGTGCCAGATGCGAATGCCCATGGTGTTCTCCTGCTGTGGCTGGCGCTCAGGCCGTGAAATCGACGTCCGCAGCGGTCGTGACCTGCTTGCAGAAGCGGCTGATGCTGCCCATGGAGTTGCGATGCTCTTCGTCGCTGTGCGCGCAGCAGGCGTCTTCGATGACCACCACTTCATAGTCACGGTCGTGCGCATCGCGCACCGTCGCCTGCACTACGGCCTGGGTGGAAACGCCCGAGCAGTAGATGCGCGTGTAGCCGCCAGCGCGCAGCTGTGCTTCCAGCGTGGTCGAGTAGAACGGACTCACACGGTGCTTGACGACCTGCACGTCACCGGGCTGCTGCGCCAGGCTGGGGTGGATCTCGGTGCCGAAGCCGCCGAGCTTGAACATGCCCGCCTTGGGCGCACCGCCGAACACCGGCGATGCCTTGGGGCATTCCTGGTACTCGGGCGAAAAACCCACGCGCACCCAGCCCACGGCCACGCCCGCGGCGCGCGCCTTGGCCAGCGCGGTGGCCGTATGGGCCAGCACCTGGCGGCTGCGCACCTGCTCGCCCATGGGGGATTTGCCGTTGGCACCGTCCACATGCACCAGATCGTTTTGCATGTCGAGAATGAGGTAGATGGCTTTCATGAGAGTCTTTCAAAAGAGAAGGGGAAATGGAAAAAATGCGTTGCCTGCGGCTTCAGTCGCACCACATGCCGCCGTTGACGTCGAGCACTTCACCGGTGATGAAGCCCGCATCGCGGCCGGCGAGAAACAAGATGGCGGTGACGACATCGGCCGTCGTCCCCATGCGACCCACGGGCACCATGGCGCGCAGCGCCGCGGGGAAGTCCGTGGTCATGGCCGTGGCGATAGGACCCGGGGCCACGGCATTGGCCGTGATGCCGTGGGCCGCGAGTTCCTTGGCGAGAAAACCGGTCATGGCATGCACGCCGGCCTTGGACACACCGTAGGCCAGGTTGCCCGCGCGCTGCTGCTCGCCCGCATCCACCCAGGGCCGGGCATTGCCCGCGTTTTTCCCGACCACCGAACCGATGTTGACAATGCGCCCGAAACCCGCCTTCTTCATGCCGGGAATGACCGCCTGGCAGGCCAGAAACGTGCCCTTGAGGTTGATGTCCATGACCCGGTCCCACTCGACCTCGGACAGTTCTTCGGCCGTGCCGAAAGAGACAACACCGGCGACATTGACCAGCAGATCGACCGGCCCCAGCTGGGCTTCGGTACGCGCCACCAGGCCCCGCACCGAGGAGCGGTCGGTCACGTTCAAGCGCACCAGCGCTTCCGTGCGCAGGTCGGCACTGGTCCAGGGCGTTCCTTGCAGGCCATCGGCGGCCACCACGCTGGCGCCGCGCTGGCGCAGCTGTGCCGTCAGTGCCGTGCCGATCGCCCCCGCGGCGCCCGTGACGAGCGCAATCCGCCCGCGATAGTCCATCGTCATATCCATTCCTTGTTCCTGGGGTGCCGAGCGCCAGGCGCCGCGCAGGCGGCGGCACAGGCGCTGCCAAATAGTCAAGCCGTGGCGCGCGCGCGCGCAGCGGTGTCGCCAGCGATGCGGCCGAACACCAGGCCCTTGAGCACCGAGGTCGCGCCGGTGTAGTTGCCGTAGTAGATGCCCACGGTTTCGCCCGCGGCATAGAGGCCGGAAATCGGGTCGCCGTCAGCGTCCAGCACCTGGGCCTCGGGGTCGATCTTCAGACCGCCAAACGTGAACACATTGGCCGAAATGATGGGATAGGCATGGAACGGCCCTTCGGTCAGCGGGCAGGCCCAGTGCGACTTGGGCGGCGTCAGCCCCTGCGTGGCCAGACTGTCCAGGGCCAGCGGGCTCCAGTCCTTGCCGCTGCAGGCTCCGTTGTAGCCGTCCACGGTGGCCTGCAGGCGATCGGCCGGCACGCCGATCTTGACGGCCAGCTCGGCAATGCTGTCGGCGCTGACGGGCTTCTGGTCGGTGCGGATGCCCAGGCGGTAGTTCGGGATGCGCGTATGGCGCGCGTCCAGGATGGTCCAGGCCATGCCGCCGCGCTGCTCGAAGATGCGCCGCGTCACGGGCTCGTAACAGGCGTCGACGGTGGTCGGCGCTTCGTCGGTGAAGCGCTGGCCATCGCTGTTGACCAAGATGCCATAGGGGAAAATGAAGATCGACGGCTCGGAGACGCCGGAGCGGGGGTCCACGGGCTCGGCGTGATAGCTGCCGAACTCACCGCAAGCGGCCGCGCCTATGTCCAGCGCCATGCGAATGCCTTCGCCCCGGTTGTAGTAACCGCCCTTGCAGACCGGGCGCAGGTACACGGCGCGCGGGCCCACATAGCGGGTCATCATTTCGGTATTGCCCTCGAAGCCGCCACAGGCCAGCACCACGCTGCCCATGAGTTCGCGCTGTCCCTGCCCGCGCACGGTGGCGTACAGGCCCACGACCTGCCCCCGGGCATCGCGGCGCAAGGACTGGGCCGTGGTTTCATAGAGAAATGTCACGCCCAGGGCTTCGGCCCGCGCCGCCAGCACATCGACCAGGGCCTGGCCGCCGCCCACGGGCAGCAGGCGCGGCTGGGACGCCGTCAGGAACTGGGTGGGCAGGAACTCGAAACGCGCGCCTATGCCCTGCAGCCAGGCAATGGTGGTCGGGGCGGCTTCGGACAGCCGCTCGATCAGGCTGGGGTCGGCCAGGCTCAGGCCACGGGTCAGCGAGCTGCCACGCGGGTCGGTGGCGGTCTGCTCGACCAGTTCCGGGTCAATGCTGCCCGAGCCGTTTTCGGCCAGGTGGGTTTCAAAATCGTCGCTCACTTCGGTGAGGCTCTTCATGCGCAGATAGGCCTCGGTGTAGCGGCTCTGTCCGCCGCGCTCCTCTTCGGGTGCGCGCTCCAGAATCACGACCTTCGCACCGGCCTCCGCTGCGGCAACGGCCGCCGACAAACCCGCCACGCCGCATCCGGCGACCACCACATCGAACTCGTTTTGCATCTTTGCTCCTGGTATCGGTTCCGCACTGAGGCGGCTCGGGTTCCATGATTGCCAAGCCGCGGCGATGGGGAAAGGTGGTGGCGGCGAATAGTATTTTTGGCCCAACCTGCCGCCAGCCCCGCGCTCGTCAGGTCCGCGCGCTTTTCGCATGCACCGAAAAGTCCATTTGCCGGCACCACCTGTCGGCGCCCCAGGCAAATGCCCATCATTCGTTGCGTGGGTCACCCCAGCGCCAGTGGGTGCCGCCACCCCACAACAACAACCCACCGCCGGCCCCAGGCCGCATCCGGAGACAAGCCCCATGAAGAAGATCTGCGCCACCCTGTTCACGTCCCTGCTGTGCCTTGCGGGAGGGGCGCAAGCCCAGGGCCCCTACCCCGAGCACCCGATCAAGCTGATCGTGCCCTGGCCCGCAGGCGGCGGCACGGATGCGGTGTCGCGGCATGTGGCCGCCGCCGTGGGGCTGCAGCTCAAGCAGTCGTTCGTGGTGGACAACCGTCCTGGCGTCAACGGCATGCTGGGGACGGAGGCGGTATCGCG
>JAMNYN010000028.1 GCA_023622805.1 Pseudomonadota bacterium
CGAGCTGGGCCACGACCAGCACGCCCAGCGCCCAGCGCGCGGCGCGCCACTGGGGTGCGCGCACAAAGGCCAGGCTGGCGCTGGCCAGGCGCCGCAGAGCATGGCTGCGCCCGCCCAGGGCCAGGTCGAACTGGGCCAGATCCCAGGAGGTGCGGCTGGCGTCGAGCAGGCGCTCGGCCGTGCCCGCCAGGCGCACCGGGCGCTGCAGGCGCTGCTCGGCCAGGCCGGCGACCGCGGGCGCTGCATCCACCAGCAGATCGTCGGGCGCGCCCAGCAGGGCCAGGCCGTCGCTGGACAGCGGGGCCCAGGCCACGCCCTGGTCCGCAGAGCAGCCGCTGGCCAGCAGCCAGGCCGATTCGGGCGTGCCCACGGCCCACAGGCGCGGGGCCTCATCTTCGGCGGCTGGCGTCATCTGGACCGCAATGCGGTCGGCGCTGCGCTCCGCGGCTTCCAGGGTTTGCAGATGGCCGCGCAGCCAGGCCCGGTCGCAGACCGCGACCCAGACGCTCTGGCCGGCGCGCGCGCCTGGCTGCAGCGCAAAGTGCAGCAGCTCAGGCTCGTCGAGCAGGTGTTCTTCGAGCAGGCCTTCGACCACCGAGCGCAGCCTGCCGGTGGCATTGCGCGTGCCGACGGCAATGCCCGCGGGCAAAGTGATGCGGTGCCAGGACAGGGCCTGGGGCGGCACGACGACAACGATTTCCCCGGCCCGCCCGGCCTCGGGCAGATCGGTGGCGGTGGCCGCCGCATGGCGGGTGACGGCCTGGCCGTCGGTGCTGAGCGCGTAGACGTACTCGCCGTCGGGACCGGAAGATGTCAGTGGCAGTTGAAGTATCAGAAGGCTCATAGGCGGGAAGGGCGGGCCATATTAGGGAGCAGGTGACTGGCCTGGCAGGGGGAGGCTGGGGGAAGTCCAGCTGCCGCGTTCGCGCCACAGCGTGACGACATCCATGTTCTTGCGCTGTACCAGGGAGCGCTCGCTGACTAGCGTGTCCCCGAGCCGCAAACGCCCGCGGATCTCGAAGAAAGATGATGAGACCGCGAGATTGTTGCTCGGCGTGTCGGACGCAACGCCCATACGCGTCAGCGCATCGGCCGTGTTGCGCAGGGGGCTGGCTTCACGGGACTGGACGAACTGGCTGGCCTTGGCCCAGTCCAGGCCATCGACGCTGGCCCAGACCACTTCTGCGCTGGCGGTGTTGACGTTGATCGGTGTGCGTACGGGCAGCAGCGTCACATGGGGCTCGAGCCGGGCAATGACTTGCGGCGCAATGCCCAGCCAGCCCAGCTGAACCAGCGTGCGCGGCATCAGCGGGGCCGTGCTTTGTTCGTTGCTGCCCGCCGCCTGAGCCTGGCGCAGGCCCATGGCGATCTGCTGCAGCGTGCCCGAAGGCAGGCCCAGGCGCTCGAACAGGCGCTCGAATGCGACATCGGCCTTGTCCCGGTCCAGCAGATTGCGCAGATTCATCCGGGATTGCAGGTCGACGATTTCGCCCGACAGGAAAGCGTTGGCGGTTTCGCTGGAAGCGTCGTCGACCTGGCTCACATTGCCTTCGGCCGCGAGAAAGCTCGACAAGCGGGCTTCCTGCAATGGCACGGCCCAGGGCTCGGCCAGGTGGTCGGGACCGCCCGAGCGCGCATCCTCGCGCAGCACCACGCGCGACCAGTCGAGCGCACCCAGCAGTATCCAGGCCGCCTGGGCGCGTGCGCGTTCGGCGGTTTCCACTTCCACGGAGCGCCATTGCTGCCATAGCGCCGTGGCCGCAAAAGTGGCCACCAGGGTCACGGTGAGCATGGCGGCGAGCAGGGCGGCACCGCGCGCGCGCAGCCGTGCCGGGCCGGACGGCGCCAGGCCGTGGGCAGGGTGGGCGCGTGCAAGCTGCTTCATGTGCGGTTGTTCGGGCGCAGGGGGTTGACCCAATCGCGCGTGAGGCGGCCCGCCAGGCCGGCACCGGGGGCGAGATCCAGCTCCAGCCGCACGCCGTCGGGAATGTCGGATGGCGGGGTGGTGGGGGCCGTGCCGGTCGCCGGGGGGCTGGCGGTTTCACTGGAGGAATCGCTGGACTGCGGATGGCTCCAGGCGCCGTCGCGGTAAAAATAAATCTTCCAGCCCTGCAATGGAAACAAGGCCGTTTCACGCCGGCGCTGGTCGTCGCTGGGGTTGCGCGCCCATTGCGCGGCCTGGTTCCAGGCATCGCTCCATTCGCTGCGCGTGCGCACGGGCAGCGACTGCCAGCGCAGCCACTGGTCCTGGCCCTGGCTGGTGCGGCGGGTCCAGGCGACGACCAGCGCCCCTTCCGCGGGGGCGGTGGCAAAGCGGCGGGTCATGCGCAAGACCTGCCCGTCCCAGGCAATGGTCTGGGTGTTGTCCAGGGCCATCAGGCCTTCGAGGTCGGCATTCCACTGGGCCAGCGCGGTCTGCAACACGGCATGGGCATCGGTGTGGGCCTGGGTGTATTGCTGCGAGCGCAGCATGCTGTCCAGGCCGCGCCAACCCATCAAGGCCATCAGCGCCATAGCGACCAGCGCTACCAATAATTCAACGAGGGTGAAGCCGCGGGCCCGGGAATAAGAACGGCGCGCGCGCGGGGGCATTTCAGGCACCCAAGACGCATGCGTCGTCCCATGGCCTATGAAACTGGCGTGGACCTGCAAGGGGACACCGAGCAAGGGCCGCCCCGCAGCGATGGTGTC
>JAMNYN010000609.1 GCA_023622805.1 Pseudomonadota bacterium
CCCTCGCCGCTCACGGCGCAAAGCCAGGTGATCGTGATCGAGGCAGGCGGGAGGCGCATAGGCCTGCTGGTCAGCGACCTGCTGGGCGTGCAGCATTTTTCCCGCCAGCGATTCTTTGCCGCACCCCATCTGGGCGGCGCCGGATCCGCCGTGGTCGGCGAAATCATCCAGGCCCGGCAAGCCGATGGCACGGGCGTATTGGTGCAATGCCTGGACGTGGAGGCCCTGGTGCGGCAGCTGCAGTCGAGCGCTGCGGGCCAGCGCAGCCTGCATGACGCACTGCAGGCTGTACCACAAGAGGCCGCCATGGAAGCATAGGTAACGGCCCCCTTTGGCAGCGCAAGCGACGGGCGCCGGTCTATCTGGCAGGGCGCCCGACAAGGGCCGCACCCGCCACCGCCGGGCCGCCCCAAGGCGGCGGACGGCCCCCTTGGGGGACAGCGCAGCTACGCGCAGAGAGCAAGCGTGGGGGCCGGTTTCACCTGGCTCCCGACTCGCGCCAATCCTTGGGAATCTTGTCCTTCTTGTTTTCCACGGGGTTGGCCGTGAGCCAGTTGGCCGCGTACTGGCGCATGAACTCCCGCGCCTTGTCCTGGCGCACGCTCAGCCAGGCATCGTAGGCACCTTCGCTGAGCACGGCCGGCATGCGCCGCTCGTTGCCCGGCGGCTGGTAACGGTGCAGCAAGCCGTGCGTGTTGGCACTGATGTTGAGCACCGCGAAGCTCAGGATGTCCTCGCCTTCGGGGCCCTGCCAGCGCGCCCACAGAGCGGCCAGGCCCATGGGCTTGCCGTCGATGCGCGAAATGCGCGTGGACACGGGCTTGCCGCTGCGGTGGTCGTCTTCGAAGAAGGCCATCACCGGAACGATGCAGCGCTGGTTGTTGAGCCAGGCATCGCGAAAGGCCTGGGCCGTGGACGCAGTTTCATTGCGGGCGTGCAGCAGCTTGATGGCGCGCAGTCGCGCGTCCGAAGCCGTCTTCACCCAATGCGGCACCAGGCCCCACTGGGCCGTGACCAGTTCACGCACCACGGGTGGGGCCGGCTTGCGCGCGGGCTTGGCAGCGTCCGCCGAAGCCGCGGCCTCGACAGCTGGCACGGCCTCGGGGGCTGGGGCTGCCTCAGCGGCGTCCGCCACGGGCGCAATTTCAGGTACTGCCTCAGGCGCGGCGGCCACGGCGCGGATGATGAAGCCCGGCCGGCGGGCGCGCAAATAGCGCTCACCCACGGCCTCGGGAGGGGCTACTTTGAAAAATTCTTGGTAGGCGTCTGCCTTTTGCAGCGTTTCGTAATGGGAACTCATGCGCGGATGGTAACTGCAGGCGCCCCCGCCACGGCACAAAAGGGCCGTTTTGTCACGCCCGCCCCTTAATCCGCGCTGGCCGGCCCTTTGAGCAGCGCCAGCAGTCCGGCCTCGTCGAGCACGGGCACGCCCAGTTCCTCGGCCTTGGCGAGCTTGCTGCCGGCGTCTGCGCCAGCCACCACATAGCTGGTCTTCTTGCTGACCGAGCCCGCCACCTTGGCGCCCGCGGCTTCAAGCAAGTCCTTGGCCTCGTCGCGGCCCATGGTCGGCAGCGTGCCGGTCAGCACCACGGTCTTGCCGGCCAGCAGCTGGGGCGGCTTTTCGGCCGGCGGGCCTTCGGGCCAGTGGATGCCGCATTCTCCGCGCAGCTGTTCCAGCACTTCCAGGTTGTGCGGCTGGTCCAGGAAGGTGCGAATGCTGTGCGCGACGATGGGGCCGACGTCGTTGACTTCCAGCAACTGCTCTGCGCTCGCGGCAATGATGGCGTCCAGCGTGCCGAAATGCTTGGCCAGGTCCTTGGCCGTGGCTTCGCCGATCTGGCGAATCCCCAGGCCGAACAGAAAGCGGGCCAGCGTCGTGCTCTTGGATTTTTCCAGTGCGGCCAGCAGATTGAGCGCCGATTTCTCGGCCATGCGCTCCAGGCCGGACAACTGCTCCAGCGTCAAGCGGTACAGGTCCGGCAGCGTGCGCACCAGTTGCGCTTCGACCAGCTGGTCGACCAGCTTGTCTCCCAGGCCTTCGATGTCCATGGCGCGGCGGTGGGCGAAGTGCAGCAGAGCTTCCTTGCGCTGGGCCGCGCAGAACAGGCCGCCCGTGCAGCGGTGGTTGACCTGGCCTTTTTCGCGCAGCACGTCGCTGGCGCAGACCGGGCACTGGCGCGGCATGTGGAAATTGGGCACATAGGGCGAACGCGGCAGCACCGGGGCGGGCTGCGCAGCGGCGTCGAGCAGCGCGTCGCTGGCTTCGATGCCCACCGGCAGCTGGGCCACCTGCGGCACCACGCCGACCACTTCGGGAATCACGTCGCCCGCGCGGCGCACGATGACTTCGTCGCCCACGCGCACGCGCTTGCGGCGCAGCTCGAACAGGTTGTGCAGCGTGGCATTGGTGACGGTGACGCCGCCCACGAAGACTGGCGCCAGCCGCGCCACGGGCGTGATCTTGCCCGTGCGCCCGACCTGCACGTCAATGGCTTCGACGCGCGTGATCATCTCCTGCGCCGGGTACTTGTGGGCCACGGCCCAGCGCGGCTCGCGCGTGACAAAACCCAGCTCGCGCTGCAGGGCCAGCGAATTCACCTTGTAGACCACGCCGTCGATGTCGTAAGGCAGGCTGTCGCGCGAGGCGCCTACGCGCTCATGGAATGCCACCAGCTC
>JAMNYN010000546.1 GCA_023622805.1 Pseudomonadota bacterium
TGCGGCCTTTCTTGCCCTCCTCGTTGGAGAACCATGTGACGTTCTCGGTCCACATGCGCAGCGCCGGTTCGCGGTCCAGGCAGTTGCGCTGCGGCGTGAGCTGCAGGCCGCCCACGGTGCGGCCCGTGACCAGCCACGACAGCGAGACCCAGGGGTTGTAGCTTGCGACCCGCGTGGCGTCGGTGCCGGCCGAGGTCTTGACGCCCATCTCCAGCATGCGCTTGACAGGCGGCGTGGCTTCGGCCGCGCGCGCGCCGTACTGCTCGACGAAATACTCGCCCTGGTAGGCCATGCGGTGCTGCACGGCAACGCCGCCGCCCAGCGCCGCGACGCGTTCGATGGAGCGGTCGGAAATCGTTTCGGCGTGGTCGAAGAACCAGTTCAGGCCGGCGAGCGGAGTGTCCTGGTTGACTTTCTCGAACACGTCGAGCGCGCGGCTGATGGTTTCGTCATAGGTGGCGTGCATGCGCCAGGGCCAGCGGTTCTGCGCCAGGATGCGCACCACGCCCTCGAGGTCGTCTTCCATGCCGGCGGCGAGTTCGGGGCGCGGCTGGCGGAAATCTTCGAAGTCGGCGGCCGAGAACACCAGCATTTCGCCCGCGCCGTTGTGGCGGAAGTAGTCCGTGCCTTGCTTGTATTGCGACAGGAAGTCTTCTTTCTCCTGCTGGGGCTTTTGCGTGAACAGGTTGTAGGCCAGGCGGATGGTGAGCTGGTCGGCAGCGGCCAGTTCCTCGATCACCGCGTAGTCGTCGGGATAGTTCTGCATGCCG
Organism: Pseudomonadota bacterium; assembly: GCA_023622805.1. Lineage (GTDB taxonomy): Bacteria > Pseudomonadota > Gammaproteobacteria > Burkholderiales > Burkholderiaceae_C > Comamonas > Comamonas bellezanensis. The sequence goes on from JAMNYN010000546.1 coordinate 771, forward strand.
CCGCCCGCGTCGATCGCGCCGGTCACGCCCAGGCGGTTGAGCTCGCGCATGAAATGGCGCGTGGAGTTGACCTGGTATTCGCGCGGCAGCTTGGGCCCCAGGGCCAGCGTCGCATAGAGGATGGCGGCATTGGGCTTGGCCAGCAGCAGGCCCGTGGGGTTGCCCGCGCTGTCGCGCAGGATTTCGCCGCCATGGGGTGCGGGCGTGTCGCGGGTATAGCCCACGGCGCGCAGCGCGGCGCCGTTGAGCAGGGCGCGGTCGTAGAGGTGCAGGATGAAGACGGGGGTGTCGGGCGCGGCGGCGTTGAGTTCCGCCAGCGTGGGCAGGCGTTTTTCGATGAACTGGTGCTCGGTGAAGCCGCCGACCACGCGCACCCATTGCGGCGCGGGCGTGATGTCGACCTGGGCGCGCAGCATGGCCATGGCGTCGGCCAGGCTGCGCACGCCGTCCCAGCGCAGCTCCATGTTGAAGTTCAGCCCGCCGCGGATGATGTGCAAATGGTTGTCGATCAGGCCGGGCAGCGCGCTGCGGCCCTGCAGGTCGATGCGGCGCGTGCCCGCGCCGGCAAGCGCCAGCACTTCGGCGTTGCTGCCCACGTGGACGAAGCGTCCGTCGGTGATGGCGACGGCGCTGGCCGTGGGCTTGGCGCGGTCCAGCGTGGTGAAGCGGCCGTTGAAGACAACGAGGTCCGGCGAGGAAGGCGATGGCATGGGAGTCTCCTGGAATGCGGTGCCGCATGCCCCCGCGTGGTGTTCGTTGAACATGCTTTTGGCGCAGTGGATGCCGATACCATAGGCGCCGTCCAGCTTCCTGGCAATGCCCGTGGCGAGGCGGTGAAATTACATGCCGGGCAGCTCGTTGGGGCGCAGGTCGAATACCAGCACTTCCGCGTTCTCGCCCTTGTCGAAGCGCAGCGAACCGGCGTCGCGGATGCGGGCGCCATCGCCTTCTTCCAGGCGCTGGCCGTTGACTTCGAGGCTGCCGCGGGCCACATGCACATAGACGTGGCGGTTGGCGGCAACGTCGAGCGTTGCGGCTTCGTCGCCGTTGAACAGGCCGGCGTAGACGCGGGCGTCCTGGCGCACGGCCAGCGCGCCTTGCTCGCCTTGTGGCGCGATGATCAGGCGCAGGCGGCCGCGCTTTTCGGCTTGCTCGAAGTGCACTTGCTGGTAGCGGGGCTCGGCGCCGCGAACGCTGGGCACGATCCAGATCTGCAGGAAGTGCACGGGCTGCTCGGCCGAGTGGTTGAACTCGCTGTGCTGCACGCCGCTGCCGGCGCTCATCATTTGCACGTCGCCAGGCACGATCACCGAGCCCGTGCCCATCGAATCCTTGTGTTCCAGCGCGCCTTCGAGCACGTAGGAGAAGATTTCCATGTCGCGGTGGCCGTGGGTGCCGAAGCCCTGGGCGGGGGCGACGCGGTCGTCGTTGATCACCAGCAGGTCGGAGAAGCCTTGCTGGTTGGCATCGCGGTAGCTGCCGAACGAGAAGGTGTGGCGCGATTGCAGCCAGCCGTGATTGGCGCGGCCCCGGTGCTCAGCTTTGCGGATGTCGATCATGATGTGTCCTTTTCGTTCGATGAAATTCATGCAAGGTTTGCGGCGTTGTTGCTGCATTTCTTGCTGCCATGAATGAAGTTTCTCGCTTTTGCATGGGGTGCAGATTGAAGGTTTTGGCGGTTCATCATCGATAATTTCGAACATGCTGAAACTATCTCTTGAAGCCATAGAAATCGTCGACGCGATTGCGCGTCACGGCTCGTTTGCCGCCGCCGCGGAGCGGCTGTACAAGGTGCCGTCGACGATTTCCTATGCGGTCTCCAAGCTCGAAGCCCAGCTGGGGCTGGCGCTGTTCGTGCGCAACGGCCCGCGCGTCACGCTGACGCCCGCAGGCCAGGAAATGCTCAAGGAAGGGCGCTGGCTGCTGGCGGCGGCGCGCCAGCTCGAATCGCGCATGCGGCAGATTTCCACGGGTTTCGAGGCGGAGCTGCGGCTGGTGCACGACTCGCTGATTCCCACCAGCGCGTTCAATCCCGACATCTGCGCGTTCGAGGACATGAACTGCGGCACGCGCCTGCGCATAGGCAGCGAAGCGCTGACCGGCACCTGGGAGATGCTGCGCGAGGGCCGGGCCGATCTGATCATTGCCGCGGGTGAAGGCCCGCCCGGCGGCGGCTACAAGGCCGTGGCCGTGGGCAGCCTGGATTTCGCCTTCTGCGTGACGGCCACGCACCCGTTGGTCGGCCTGCAGCGCCCGCTCACGCGCAACGACTTGCTGGAACACACGGCCATCGTCGTGGGGGATGGGGCGCGCTCGTCGGCGGACCGCACGGTGGGCTTGCTGCTGGGCCAGCGGCGCATCACCGTGCCGAGCATGCAGGCCAAGATCGCCGCCCAGGCGGCGGGCCTGGGCCATGGCTTTCTGCCGCGGGCCTGTGTGCGCGCCGAGCTGGAGCAGGGCGTGCTGGTGGAGCTGCAGGTCGAGGAGCCGCGCCCGCCCGAGACGTTCTGGCTGGCCTGGAGCACCG
>JAMNYN010000531.1 GCA_023622805.1 Pseudomonadota bacterium
CACGCTGATCGTGCCCTACAGCCCCGGCGGCACCACCGACATGGCGGCGCGGGCCCTGGCCGAAAACCTGTCGCGCCAGTTCCAGCAGCCCGTGCTCATCGAGAACAAGCCGGGCGCGGGCGGCTCGATGGGCGTCACGGAAATGACCAAGGCCGCGCCCGACGGCTACCGCCTGACCCTGGCGCCGGTCGGCATCTTCCGCCAGCCCCATCTGCAGCCCGTGCGCTACGACCCGATTCGCGACCTGGCCTACATCGCGGCCTTCATGGAGTACGACTTCTTCGTCGTGGTGCCGGCCGACTCGCCGTTCAAGACCATGAAGGACATGGTGGACTTCGCCAAGCAGAACCCGGGCGCCGTCAGCTACGGCACGCCCGGGCGTTTCTCGGGCAACCACGTGGTGCTGGCCATGCTGGGCACCAAATACGGCGCCAAGTTCGCCCATGTGCCGTTCAAGGGCGACTCCGATTCGACGAATTCGCTGCTGGGCGGCCACCTCAAGACGGCAGTGATCGCCAACAGCATCATGCCTTTCATGCAGGCCGGCAAAGTGCGCGTGCTGGCCTCGGCCGGCGACGTAGTGAACCCGGTCTTCAAGGCGCCCACGCTCAGGGAGCTGGGCTACGACGTGTTCGTCCCCTCGCCGCTGGGTCTGGCCGGCCCCAAGGGCTTGCCCAAGCCCATCGTCGAAAAGCTCGACAAGGCCGTCAAGCTGGCCCTGGAAGACCCCCAGTTCAAGAAGCTGCTGGATGCCAACGGCCTGCGCGCCACCTACATGGACAACGAGGCCTATACGCAATTCGCCAAGAAGGCCTTCGCCGACGAAGAAAAAGTCGTCAAGAACCTGGGCATGGAAACGGACTGAACGGGAACAAGATGATCAACAAATTCGCCGAAAGCGTACACGCGGCCGTGGCCGATGTGTTCGATGGCGCGACGATTCTGGTCGGCGGCTTCGGCGGCGCCGGCCACCCCACCGAACTGCTGCATGCCTTGATAGACCAGGGCGCGCGCGAACTGACGGTGGTCAACAACAACGCGGGCAACCACGAGACCGGGCTGGCCGCCTTGATCCAGGCCGGGCGCGTGCGCAAGATGATCTGCTCCTTTCCCAAAGCCAGCCATTCCTACGTGTTTGACCAGATGTACCGCGAAGGCCGCATAGAACTAGAGGTCGTGCCCCAGGGCACCATCGCCGAGCGCCTGCACGCCGCGGGCGCGGGCCTGTGCGGCTTCTACACGCCCACGGGCCACGGCACCGAGCTGGCCGCGGGCAAGGAAACGCGCCTGATCAATGGCACGCACTGCGTGTTCGAGACTCCGCTGCACGGGGACTTCGCCTTCGTCCAGGCCCACCAGGCCGACCGCTGGGGCAATCTGGTCTACCGCAAGGCGGCGCGCAACTTCGGGCCCGTGATGTGCCAGGCCGCGAGGACCACCATCGTCCAGGTCAGGCAGCAGGTCGCCCTGGGCGCGCTCGATCCCGAAGCCATCGTCACGCCCGGCATCTTCGTGCAGCGCGTGGTCGAAGTGCCCCACCCCCAGGTTTCGAGTTGAGGACGCCATGCAAAGACTGACACGCGACCAGATGGCCGCCCGGCTGGCCCGCGATATCGCGCCCGGCAGCTACGTCAACATCGGCATAGGCATGCCGGAACTCGTGGCCAACCACCTCGATCCCGCCGACGAAATCCTGCTGCACAGCGAAAACGGCATCCTGGCCATGGGTCCCATGGCCAGCGGCGCGGACATCGACCCCGACCTGGTCAACGCCGGCAAGAAGCCCGTCACCTTGCTGACCGGCGGCGCCTATTTCCACCATCTGGACTCGTTTGCCATCATGCGTGGCGGCCATCTGGACCTGTGCATCATGGGCGGCATGCAGGTCTCGGCCGCCGGCGATCTGGCCAACTGGTCGCTGGGCAAGCCCGGCGAGCCGCCCGCCGTGGGCGGCGCCATGGACCTGGCCGTGGGCGCGCGCAAGGTCTACATCCTGATGGAGCACAACGCCAAGGACGGCAGCCCCAAGCTGCTGCAGCGCTGCACCCTGCCGCTGACCGGACTGGGCGTGGTCGACCGCATCTACACCGACCTGGCGGTGATCCAGGTCAGGCCCGCGGGCTTCCAGGTGATGGAGAAACTGGTCGCTATCTCCGACCTGGACCTGCAGCGCGCCACGGGCGCGGAACTGAGATTCTGAGGGCTGGGCACAAAAAATGCCGGCTTGCCAGGGCGCATTGCCTGATCAAGCCGGCTTTCAAGTGGCCGTCAGCGCTTCAGCGCCTCACCACTTGTCGTCGCTTTTGGGCGCTGCGGCGGATGGTGCCTCGGCCGCCACCGCACGCGGCTGAGCGGGCCGCGGTGAAGGCGCCGCGGCGGGCGCCGCGGCGGGCGCAGCTGCGTTCGCAACCTGGGGCTTGACGACCGCCACGTCCTTGAGCGCTTCACGCAGTTGCAGGCCACCCACGGGCAGTTGCTCCAGATTCGAGCGCACGTTCTCCAGCCGGCCGTAGGACAGATTGGGCGTGACGCGCTCGACAACCAGTTCGCAGCAAGGCGATTCAACGCGGCCCAGGCTTTGGCCGGTCTGCGGGTCCTTCAACTCGGCGCCCATGGCGACCATGGCGTAACGTGCGCCGACCTTGACGGCACGCCCGCCCTGGCTCAGCACCACGTTCGTGCCGTCGATGGAAACCACCGTCACCGGGAAAGTGCGCTGCAGGACCGAAGTCACGACCTGGTTGACCAGGTCCGTGCTCATGTCTTCCAGCACCCGGCCGCCGTCCACGCCGCGTCCCAGCGTGGTCGCCTCGGTCGAAGGCGCGCTGCCGCGCAATGCGCTCGAGCCCATCACCTGGCGCGTGGCCACGTTGACCAGCTTTTCCGTCAATGCCCAGCCACCGGAATAGCTCACCAGCTCGCGGTCGCTGGTCTTGAGCTGGCGCGCATGCCGGTTGTAGGCCAGCTGACTGACGCGGCCGCTCCAGACGATGTCCGCGCTCGCGGCTTGCGACAGCTTGGCGAGTTCGGCGCTGGGCGCCTGGCCCGAGGCAATCATGTCGAGTTCGCCCTGGATGTCGGGGCTCAGCTCCCGATCCAGCACCGCGAAGCGACCGGTCTGCACCAGCGCGTCGCTGATGCGCTGGCGCAAGACGACACCGACTTCGGCCGAGGACACCGAACGGTCGCCCATGGGCAGGCTGGGGCTGTCGAAGCGGATCTGCCCGACCACCAGCTTGATCTTGCCCATGTCGGCGGAAGCTTCGAACTTCGCGATCTGGGCTTCGATCGTGGCCTTGTACTGCTTGCCGGCCAGCAGACCTGGCTCCTGCATTTCCAGCAGCTTGAAGTTCTGGATCACGCCACCGGAGCGCTGGCGCACGGCGTCGGCAAAGCCGCTGGCGCGCAGCGAAGCCGAGTCCTGGTTCAGGCTCACGTCCAGGCCGTACTTGACGCTCACGCTTTCGGACTGCACCGCGGCGCCGTTCACCTGGAGAATGGCCAGCTTCATGGCTTGCGCCACGGCTTCGCCCGCCGATGCGCCATAGCCCTGGGCCGTGGTCTGCACACTCGTGAGCTTGCCGACATCGGGCACGGGCGCGGCGACGTTGGCGGGAGCCGCCGCCATCTGCTCGGGCTCGGCCTTATTGCACGCTGCCAGCAGCGCGGCTGCCGCCACAGCGGTCAGACAAAGAAGTTGTCGCATAGATGTTCAGCTGCGGCTCAAAGGGCCTTGAGCACGTCGTTGGCGCTGGCGGGCACGGGGATGTCCTGGCTTTGCGCGAAGGAAATCGCGTTCTGCAAGGCGCCGCCGACATTGGTCATCGATGTGGGAAAGTTGGAGACGATGTAGACCGCCGACTGCAGCTTGGGCAGTTGCATGGGCGACACGCTCTTGAGGCTGGAGCCCATGTTGGACACGTTCTTGCCCACGCCCGTGAACTTGGCGACGCCGGACGCCAGCAGCAGCAGGCCCTTGCTGTACTGCGCCTTGGATTGCTCGTCCAGCACCGGCTTGCTCGCCATGGCGGCAGCAACCTTGGCGCTCAACTCGCCGACGGCCTTGTTCGAATCTTCGAGATTGCCCTTGGTGGCGCCATCGGTCAACGCGGCCGAAGTGGCTTGCGCCGTGGCGGCTTCCTGCTTGAGGCCCAGGGCGCCGGCCATCAGGCCGTTGGCTTCCAGCACGTCCTTGTTCGCGGAGACATAGCCACGCACCAGGCCGTCCTGCTGGCCGCTGAGGTCGACCGCGGGCGCGCCGCTGCCCAGGCTCTTCACGCCGGGAATCGATGGCAGGGAAAACTGGGCCTGCGCTGCGGTGCTGGCACCCAGGGCCAGGAGGGAGGCGGCGATGGCGGTTTGAAGCTTGTTCATGGTCAGGTCTTTCTGGAAATACACGGGTTGTCTGGGGAAATACAGGGGGCAGCCGGTTTACTGGATGCCCTTGGCGGTCAGCTGGCTGGTCAACTCACGCGCCGCGTTGTTGGCGGCCAGCTTGAGTGCACTGCCCCGGGCCGAGGCCTCGTCGGGGCCCACGCCGGCGTACTGCACCGGGCCGACGGCGGCCTGGGTCGAAGGAATGGCCCGGGCGACGTTGTACAGCTTGGCATTGACGGTCACGCCGACACGCACCAGGCCGGTGGCCGGGTCCTTGCCGGGCGCACCGATATCCAGGGTGCCCAGCGCCACATAGGGCACGCCCGCGGTGCGCATGCCGGTAGCGATGGACTGCAAGGTGGCCGACTTGAGGTCGGTGCCCGTCTTGTAGTCCTCTTCGACCTGGGCCACCGAGAAGCGGCCGCCGGTGCTGGGCTCGGCCATGGCGGCTTCGATGACGTCGAAGCCCGCGCGCGCGAACATGCCGGTGAAGACCGCATTCAGGTCGGCGCTCGGGTACAGGCGGTAAGTGGCGTCGCTGGCACGCTTGACCGTGCTGCCGCCGGTTTCGATGCTGCGCGTGCGGTTCGCGGAGAAATCCGCCTTCGCCGACGTCGATTCGCTGGTGCTGATCTGGTTGCCGCGGATGGACTCGCCTTCCGAGCCCTTGCTGGAGCGCGAGCCGCTGGCCTTGACATTGACGCTCTCGTCGACGCGCTTGTAGACCCGGTCGTCGAACGTCGTGGTGGAAGCCACTTCACGCGAGACGAACACAAACACCAGCGGGGACTTCTCCGCAGCACCGGCCTTGGCCACGGCGGAGTTGGACTTCACCAGATTGCGCAGGTTGGCGACGTTCAGCGCCACGCGCACGGCGACCGTGTACTGGCGTTTCTCAGGCGCATCTTCCTCGCCCAGGACCGTGGTCTCCAGGATGAAGCGGTCGGGGTTGGACAGGATTTTCTCGCGCACAGCATCGAAGTTCTCGCTCTCCGATTCGCCGGCTTCGGCGTAGAAGAACTCGATGGCCTTGAGCTGGGCCGCCTGTGTGGTCCGGGCCTTGTCGTCGGCCGTGGCGGATCGGCCTTGGTAGGCCAGCGAGGCCTTGCCGCGGGCTTGCTGCACTTGCGCCATGGCCGTGGCAGCGAAGCACGCCAGGACGATCGCCAGGAGGGAACGGGTTATTTGCATTGGGAGATCAGCAGGTTGGTTTTCAGAATTTGCGCTTGGATGTCCGGGGCAGCCGCGGCGGCTTTCACCCAGGCCATGTCCTTGGTGGCGACGGCCGTGGCCAGCCGCGTGAACAAGCCGTTCCATGAGTCGTAGTAAGCGGGAAAGTCATCGACATAGGACTGCGTGGCGGGCACGACCTTGGTTTCGCCGTTCTTCAACGCCGTGTTCAGGTAGGTCGTGCCCATCAGGGGCTGCTCTATCTTCACGCTCGCATAGGTGCCGTAGATGAAGCTCTCGCCCGCCGCGACGGCACCGAACTTGATTTTTTTGATGCCCGTGAGGTCCACCGAAATCGCATAGTCGGGCTCGGGCAGCTTCAGGCTGAATACCGTGCCGTCGGAGACGCGCATGGGAAACACATTGCCCACGGCATAGCCTTGCGTGAACGGAATCAGCGGCACGCCAGCCCGCGTGGAGATGGCCTCGCTGACCATGTCGGCGGCCCAGGTCTCGGCCATTCCCGGCCCGCTCTTGAGGTAGTCGGGCAGGCTGGCCATGACGCTGGCGTCCAGCGTGACGTTCGTGACTTTCAGCAGGCGCGGCACCTGCGCCGGAATCGTGGCGCCGGCCAGCACCTGCGCATAGCGCGCGAAGATACCGGGCTTGTTGGCCGCACCTTCATACACGGCCTGCACGCGGCTGCCAATTTCCGCTGGCGTGGGCGTGCGGTCGAAGACATCGACATAGGCAAAGCTCAGGGGATAGGAGCGGATGACGGTCATGCTCTTGAAGTCGAAGAACAAGGCCTGCGCCCGGATCAGCACGAACAGCTTTTGCAGGCTGCCAAAGCGCTCTATCGAGACGGTTTCCGAGTTCACCACCAGCGAGGTCACGATGGCCTGGTCGCGGCCCTTGAGTTCGTCGAGCATTCCCGCGGCCACGCTCAGATGGCGCGGCGGCGCGGCCGCAATCTGGGCCTGGATGCGGGCATAGGCCCGGTCTCCGGCCTGCTCCAGGCCTTTTTCATAGGCACGCGAATAGGGAAAGCGCTGATCCAGGCTGGCAGCGTCGCCGGAAAAGGCAAAGCCGGCCAAGGTGACCTGCGTCTCCTGAGCGAGTGAAAGTGTGGGTGAGAAAAAGGCGTGCAAGGACAGCACGCCGGCCGCCAGAATCCGGACGAAAAACTTCAAGGTATCACTCGGTAATGGCGTGGCCCTGGTCGACCCCCGCCGTTGATCAATTGCGCTGAAAGCGATGCACTCAGCCGCATGCGCGGGGTCAATCTGTTTTCAAGGTTTACAAAAGTTTCGAAATGTACACCATTCGCGACAGGATCCGGCCAGGCCCCCCCGCTGGCATCGCAAATCCGTGGCGCAATGCTCGGGTATTCCAGCCCCCTGCACGGCAGCCGGCGGGGGCCTTCAGCTGGCGGCAGGGTCGAAAAAGCGCCGCGACAGCCCCGCGCGCCCGGGAAAGAACGGCAACCAGGGCCTGGCCTGATCTATCACCCCGGCCACGCAGGAATGCGCCAGCAAACGCTCGAAATAGGCGGCCAGATGTATATGCTGGGGCGGCAGCGGCACATAGGCCAGGGCATAGAACAGGGCCGGCGCCGCGGCGCAGTCGGCCAGGCTGAACGCCGCGCCGGCGGCCCAGTTGCGCCCTGCCAGCTGCCGGTCTATCCACGCATAGGCCTGTGACAGCTTGCTGCGCGCTTGCGCCACGCCGAACGCGTCGCGCGCATTCTCAGCGCGCAGCAGGTCGGCCGTGAGCGCCTGCATGGGCGTCATCACGTACTGGTCGAACAGGCGATCCCACAAGCGCACTTCGAGGGCGGCATCCGGGTCCGCGGGGATGAGCAGCTCGCCTTGGGCGTGGTGGCGCTGCAGGTGCTCGATGATGATGCTGCTCTCCGGGATGGCACGCCCCTGGTCCACCAGCAGCGGAATCTTGCCCGTGGGCCACCAGGCCAGGTGGGCGGCGCGCTGCGCGGGATCGCCCAGGTCGAGCACGCGCTTGTCGACGGTGATGCGCAAGACGTCCAGCGCAATCAACACCTTGTGGCAATAGGAAGACAGGGGGTGGTAGTACAAGGTGAGCGCAGTCATGAGGGCTCCAGGTTGGCCTGTAGCGGGCAATATAGTCTGGCGCCTCTGCCCCGTCGAGCGGCCGTGCCGGGCTGGCTGAGCCGTTCGGGGGGATTTGCGGGGATGGTGGAGAATTCGCCCCGGCCCTATCCCATCCAGACCAGCAGGGGGGCGCTGCAGCAGGCCACGCAAGAGGGCCGCCAATGCCTGGCTGATGATCGGAACTGTGGAAATGTTTTTTAGCAAGGGGCAGGCAGATGCCCTCGTGCAGGATGGCGAAAGCCGGGGCAAGGCGCAGGCCGTGAAACGCGATGCCCAGCTCGCGACGTGCCTGCTGCTGGTGGTTTTTGTCTCGGTGCTGGCGGCCACTTTCTGGCAGATCGCCTCGGCGCGCCAGCGTGCCCTGGCCGAGATCGAGACCCACAACCGCAATCTGGCGCAGACGCTGGACACCTACGCCGAAGGCGTTCTCACCCAGAGCTCCATGCTGCTGCTGGGCATGGCCGAGCGCCTGGAGGTCGAAGGCGTCACGCCCGGGCATTTGCAGCGCATGCAGCAGCTGGTCAATCGCCAGACGCATTTGCTCAGCCAGCTCCACGAGCTGCTGGTGGTCGATGCGCGCGGGCAGTGGCTGATGTCCTCCAGGGGCGTGTTTCCCCCCGGGTCAAACAGCGCCGACCGCAGCTTTTTTCTGCACCACCGCGACAGCCCTTCGCAGGACGTCTTGATAGGGCCGCCCATACGCAGCCGCTCCACGGGCGAATGGGTGTTGACCGTCAGCCGGCGTTTCGAGGACCGGCAGGGGGGGTTCGCCGGCGTCATCGTCGTGGCCCTGGGCATGGAACATTTTCTGGACCTGTTCGGCAAGATCGATATCGGCAAACAAGGCGTCATCGCCCTGGCCACGGCCAGCGGACAGCTGCTGGTGCGCCACCCGTTTCGCGAGCAGAACCTGGGCCAGGATTTTTCGCGCTCCCCGAATTTCCTGCGCTACTACGCGGGCCTGAAGTCCGGCACGGCCTCCTTTCGTTCCGGCATCGATGGCACGGAAAGGCTTTACGCCTTCCGCAGCAATGACCGCTATCCCATCTTCACCACGGTGGCCCAGGGCAAGCACGAAGCATTGGCCACCTGGCGCCGCCAAACGCTGCTCACCGCCGGGGTGGTGCTCAGCCTGCTGGCGGCGATCGCCGTGATCGGCTGGCGACTGATCCGGACCATCAGGCTGCGCGTGCGGGCCGAAGCGTCCTTGCTGGCCGCGCGCGAAAAACTGCTCAAAGCCAATCGCCAACTGGAACAGCTGGCCATACAGGACCCGCTGACCCATCTGGCCAACCGCCGGCACTTTGACGAAGTGCTGGAGCGCGAGGCCCGGCGCGCCGCCCGCGAGGAAACGCCGCTGGTGCTGTTGCTGGTCGACCTGGACCACTTCAAGGGCTTCAACGACAGCTATGGACATGTCGCCGGCGACGAATGCCTCAAGACCGTGTCCCGTCAGCTGGCACTGGCCGCGCAGCGCCCCGGGGATCTGGCGGCGCGCTATGGCGGAGAGGAACTGGGCATCATCCTGCCCAACACCACGCTGGAGGGCGCCATGCACGTGGCGCGGCTGCTGCAGGCAGGCATACAGGGCCTGAACATAGCCCATCGCGCCAGCCCCTTCGGCTGCGTCACGGTCAGCATCGGGGTCGCCAGCCTGCACGCCGAGCAGGGCCCGCTCAGCCCGGTGCAACTGGTCGAGGCCGCCGACCGCGCGCTCTACCGCGCCAAGGCCGCGGGACGCAATCGCGCCGAGTGCTGAGCCGGCGCCAAAGGGGTTCAGGGCTGGAACAGCAGCATGCCGAAGACGACAAACAGCATCAGGTGCATGCAGCCCTGGATGGGCGAAGTGCGCTGGCCGTTGAAGCTGAGCATGCCCAACGCCAGCGTGACAGCAAACAGCAGCGTTTCCGTGCCGGAGATGCCCATCACCACGGGCTTGCCGGTCAGCAGGCCTATGAGCAGCACGGCCGGCACCGTCAATCCCACGGTGGAGACGAAGGCGCCCAGGCACAGATTGATGGCGCGCTGCATTTCGTTGTTCATCGCCGCGCGCACCGCCGTCATGGACTCGGGCGTGAACACGATGATGGCGATGAGCACGCCGCCTACGGCCGTGGGCACGCCCGCGGCCGCGATGCCGTATTCGGTGACGACGGCCAGGTAGTGGGCCAGCAGCACGATGGGAAGAATCATGGCCAGCAGCAGCGCCGAGCGCAGCCACAGCGTCTTGCGCGCGGCCGCGGTCGTGACGGAACCGGGCTGGGCCGCGGGTGCAGCCGATGGCGCGCACGCCGGCACGGCCATAGCGCCCGGGGCCGGCTGGATGAAGAAACGCTGGCAACTGCGCATCTGCAGCCACAGGAAAGCGCCGTACAGCAGCGCCGTCAAGCCGGCCATGCCCAGGGCCTGGGGGCTGGTGAACTGGCCGTTGCCGCTGGTGTAATTGGGTAGGACCAGCGCCGTCCCCGTCAGCAGCGCGATCATAGCCAGATAGGCGCTCGCGCCCTGGGCGTTGTATTCCTGGTCGCCATGCCTTTGCCAACCCGCGATCAGGCAGATGCCCATGACCAGGTTCATGATGATCATCATCACCGCGAAGATGGAGTCGCGGCCTATGGTCGGGAAGTCGCCCGGCCCGAGCAGCACCGAGGCGATCAGAATCACTTCGATGGCGACGATGGACAGCGTCAGGATCAAGGTGCCGTAAGGCTCGCCCAATTGGTGGGCCAGATGGTCGGCCTCTTTCACCACGCCGAACGACGCCGCCAGAATGGTGACGAACAGCAGCAGGAACACCCCCGCCGCCACGCCGGGACTGATGGGCGCGGCCAGCCAGCGCTCGCCGAAGAGCATGAACAGGCCCACCACCAGCCAGGCAGCGGCGAGCAGGCACCGGGTGGCGGGCGGTACCTGCCGGTCAGCAGCCGGCGCTGCGGGAGGGATGTGCGGGGATTCGGCCATGGGACTACCTCGTGAGAAGCAAAGGGCCGTCCCCCTGTGGATTCAAGGCCAAAGTCGTCCCTGGCCCGGCCCGCGCAGAGCGCGCGAGCCGCGAAATCTTAGCATGCAGGTTGAGGGGGTGACGCAGCGCTTCTATCCTTCGGCCAGCTCAGGGCGAACGGCCTTTGGCACAGGTCACAGCGTTTGAAACCGGCACGGCACAGCAGGGGGCAGCGAGGAAGGGCCGCCCCGCACCGAGGCTGCCGTCCCTGGCCGGGCGCCCCCCTCCACCGAAGGTTGAGAGGGGGAAGCCGCGTGAGCGGCTCAGGGGGTGCCATTCAAATAGACCTTCCACCATCCACCGGCATCTCCAAGCCAGTCAGAAAACGTGCTTCGTCGCTGGCCAGGAACAGCGCGGCGTTCGCCACGTCGACCGGTTCGCACATGCGGCCCAGGGGAATGGTGGAGACAAAGCGCGCGCGGTTCTCGGCCGTGTCCTCCACGCCCATGAAGTCCTTGAGCAGGCCCGTGGCCGCCATCACCGGCGAGATCAGGTTGACGCGGATGCCGTCGGGCGCGAGCTCCACGGCCATGGACTTGGTCATGACCTTGACCGCGCCCTTGGAGCTGTTGTACCAGGTCAGGCCGGGGCGCGGACGGATGCCGCCGACCGAGCCCACGTTGATGATCACGCCGCGTTTGTTGGCCTGCATCAACGGCACGACGGCGCGCGTCATGTGGTAGATGGACTTCACGTTGACAGCGAACACCCGGTCGAAAGTGGCTTCGTCGACGTCCAGCATGGACTGGTTGCGGTGCGTGGTGCCGGCGTTGTTGACCACCACGTCGGGCGTGCCGAAACGTTGCACGCAGTGCTGGACCATGGCTTTGACCTGCTCGTAATTGCTCACATCGCAGGCCACGGCGCTGGCGTTGTCGCCCAGTTCGGCGGCGATGCGCTGGGCTGCCTCCAGGTTCAGGTCGGCCAGCACGACTTTGGCGTGTGCGTCGACATAGGCCCGGGCAATCGCCGCGCCGAAACCGCTGCCGGCGCCGGTGACGATGGCGATCTTGTTGCTCAATCTGGACATGGGGATTTCCTTATGCGTAGTGCTGAACAATGGTCTTGGTGGTGCTCATCTCTTCCAGGGCGAGCAGCCCTTTCTCGCGGCCGTAACCGCTTTTCTTCACGCCGCCGAACGGCAATTCCACCCCGCCCCCCGCGCCGTAGCAGTTGATGAAGACCTGGCCGCTGGCAATGCGCTGCGCCATGCGCGCCTGCCGGCTGCCGTTCTCCGTCCAGACGCCAGCAACCAGGCCGTATTCCGTGGCATTGGCCAGTTGCACGGCATCTTCCTCGTCCTCGAACGGCATGACGGACAGCACCGGGCCGAAGACTTCCTGGCAGGCCAGGCGGTGGTCGCGCGGCACGGGGCCGAACATCACGGGCGCCACGAAGAAGCCTTCGCGCGCGATGCCAGCCGCCAGCCGCCCTTCGGCCAGCTTGGGCACGCCCATGGCCGCGGCATCGGCGATGAAGCTGCTGACCCGGTCGTAATGCCGGGCGCTGATCAAGGGACCGCAGTCCAGGTCCATCTCCGGCGTGCCGACCTGCAACGCCGCGAAGTGGGCGCTCATGGTCGCGACGAAGCGCTCGTAGATGCCGCGCTGGACCAGCAGCCGGCTGCCGGCCGAGCAGGTCTGGCCGGCGTTCTGCACGATGGCCTTGACGATGATGGGCGCGGCCTTGGCCAGGTCGGCATCGTCAAAGACGATTTGCGGCGACTTGCCGCCCAGCTCGAGCACGCAGGGCACATGGTTGCGCGCCGTGGATTGCTGCACCTGTATGCCGACTTCGGGCGAGCCGGTGAAGGTCGCGAAGTGTATGCCCGGGTGCGCCGTCAGCGCGGCCCCCGCCTCGGTGCCATAGCCGGTGACGATGTTCAGCGCGCCCGGCGGCAGCCCGGCCTGCAGCGCCAGCTCGCCGAGCTTCAAGGCCGTGAGGCAGGCGTCTTCGGACGGCTTGACCACAGCCGCATTGCCCATGGCCAGCGCGGGCGCGAGGGTGCGCCCCATCATCTGCGCGGGATAGTTCCAGGGAATGATGTGGGCCGTGACGCCGTGCGGAACACGCACCACGCTCACGTTGTAGCCGTTCAGATAGGGGATGGTCTGGCCCAGGATCTTGTCGGCCGCACCGCCATAGAACTCGAAATAGCGCGCCACGGCCGCGGCGTCGGCGCGGGCCACCGACATGGGCTTGCCCGTGTCGCGCGCTTCCAGCTGGGCCAGTTCCTCGCCGTGCGCCAGAATGATCTGGCCCAGGCGCA